>QNCE01000001.1 GCA_003644405.1 Candidatus Omnitrophota bacterium
CTTGTTTGATTATATGCAAACGTTTTAATTCTTTCTGGGTCATTGTGATAATGTCCTTTTCTGCCAAATATCCTCCTTTCAAAAAGAGTATTATAGCAGGCTTAAAAGAGGACATTTTTACTTTGGGCTAAATAGGACATTATCATATTGAGGTTACACCCTACATATGCTTTTTTGTAGTTCCGATATATTTTAAGTAATAAACTTACTTAAAAACTTATTAACAATAGGCATGCGTCTATCTTTTCCAAAAGCACAGGAGGTAATCTTAATCCCAATAGGGGACTGACGGCGTTTGTATTCATTAGCATCCACCATTCTAATTACTTTCTTTACTAAATCCTTATTAAACCCTCTTTCTACAATCTCTTTGAAAGGTAAATTTTCTTCTATATATAATTTTAAGATAGGGTCAAGAAGAGAGTAAGGAGGAAGAATATCCGAATCTTTCTGATTGGGTTTAAGTTCCGCAGAAGGAGGTCTCCTAAACACAGAAGAGGGGATAACTTCTTTTTTACAAGTTCTATTGATGTAACGAGCAATTTTATAAACCATAGTCTTAGGAACATCTTTTAGAACACCAAAACCTCCTACCATATCCCCATAAAGGGTACAGTAGCCACAAGAAACTTCGCTTTTATTTCCTGTATTGAGCACTAGATACCCAAATTTATTAGAAAAAGCCATTAAAAGATTTCCTCTAACTCTTGCTTGGATATTTTCTTCACTCTTATCGAAGGGTTTATTCTTAAAAAATGGCTTAAGGGTAGAAAGATAAGCATCAAAGATATCTTTAATACTCACAGTGTAGAATTTTATTCCCAAATTCTTACAAATTCTTTTAGCATCATCAAAGGTTTGAGAAGAAGTATACTGGGAGGGCATAATCAAACCAAAAACATTCTTCTTCCCTAAGGTAAGGGTTGCTAAAGATACCACTACCGCAGAATCTATCCCTCCACTTACTCCTACGATAACTTTTTTAAAACCGTTTTTCTTCACATAGTCAAATAGCCCTAACTTTAATGCTTCAAATACTTCCTCAACACAAGAGACGCTTAACTGCTGACCAGCTAAGCGTTTATTTTTATTAAAGTTAAAAATAAGAAGGTCTTCTTTAAATCTCTTAGCAAATTTTACTACTTTGCCTGAAGGAGAAACTACCATACTTGTGCCATCAAAAACTAACTCATCTTGACCTCCTACAATATTGCAATAGAAAAGAAAGCAATTAAGGTGTTGAGAGGCTCGAGAAAGAATACTTTTTCTTAAGGAAATTTTTCCTAAATGATAAGGGGAGGCAGCCAGATTTATAATAAAATCAAGCTTTTTTTTAGAAAGTCTCCCCAAGTAGTCTTTTTGCCAAATATCCTCGCATATATTTACTGAGAAACCATAATCTTCTAAGGAGTAAAAAGAAATCTCTTCTCCTGGACTAAAATAACGTTTCTCATCAAAAACTCCATAATTAGGTAAATAAATTTTATGATAAATATCTTTTAACTTACCATCATCAAAAAAAGCATAGGCATTAAAGATCCTATCATCCTTTTTATCCACAAAACCCAGAATTACTTTTATTTTCTTAGTATAGCTTTTAAGCCGATTAATGTAACGAATATTCTCTTCGATAAACTGAGGTTTTAACAACAAATCCTCCGGAGGATACCCACATAAGGCGAGTTCTCCAAAGACAATTATATCAACTCTTTTTTTTCTCGCTCTATCGATATAGCGAAGAATTTTAGAAAAGTTACCTTGAAAATCTCCTACACAGGGGTTTATTTGAGCTAAACCTATCTTTAACATTTAAGCCTCCGTCTGTGTCATTATAGTTCTTCTAAAAAATTAATCAAGAATTAGAAGATTTAAATCTCTTCTGAAAAAGAAACCAAAGAAGTACTCCTATAACTATCATTCCCAGGGAAACAATTTGAAAAATAGAAAACTTCCCTAGGTAGGGACGAGGGTCTCCCCGGTAAAACTCAATAATAAACCGAAAGATACCGTAGAGAATAAAATAAAGCGAAAAAATTTCTCCCTTAAAGGAAGTCTTTTTCCTCTTACTCCAAAGCACCAAAAATATACATAGAAGAGCTAATGATGAAATGAGCTGAGTAGGAATAACCTTTGTTCCTAAACTCCCTGCCGGCGAAGAAGGAGGAAACTTTATCCCTATCCAAGAAGAAGTAGGCTTCCCATAACAACATCCGTAAGAAAAACAACCTACCCTCCCAATAGCATGACCTAAAAGGAGAGCTAATACTAAAATATCTGCTAACTTTAGAAAATCTAAGTTGCGTTTTCTTGTAAGGATATAAAAAGCCCCTAAACCAAAAAACACTCCTCCGTAAAAAACAAAACCTGCTCTTGATAAACCTATTCCCAGAGGATCCCTTAGAAAGAATTTGAAATTTAAAAGGATATAGAATATCCTTGCCCCTATAAATCCCCAAATTAAAGACCAAAAAACAATGTCAGAAAAGTCTTTTTTGCCTATCCCTTCTTTCTTCACTTGAACCAAGGAGAAAAAATAACCTGCTACTACCCCTAAAAAAACTAGGACTCCGTAAGTATATATGGTAATAGAGCCAATTTTAAAAAGTATAGGGTACATCTTTAGATAGTAAGGATTATATTCACCGGTCCCTCTAACACTAACTCTATCCTCATAAACTCTCCAAACGCCCCTTGTTTTACATCTACATTCTCTTTCTTAAGTAAAGATACAAAATCCTCAAAATATTTACTAGCTTGCTCTCTAGGCATAGATTCTTCAAAGGATGGTCTCCGCCCTCTTTCTGTATCAGCACAGAGAGTGAAGTTGGAGATACATAGAAGCTGATAATTTTTATCTTTCAAAGAGTAATTTAACTTGCCCTGCTCATCCTCAAACACTCTTAAGTTAACTACCTTGGAAGCCATCTTAGTTAAACTAGCTAAGGTATCTTTTTTCTCTATTCCTACAAATAGAGCTAACCCCTTACCAATAGAGGCTAACTCTTTTTTTTCTTTAAATACTCTACCTTGGCTAATGCGGGCAACTAGTACTTTCATACCTATATCTATATCCCTGATAGGTTCCTCTTTTTTCTAACTCCTTCTCTATCTGATGTAAAACCTCACTTCTCTGGTTTATCCATTTAGGAGCAATTAGATAAGCAGGATTAGCGGTAGAAACTAATCTTAGGATAACAAAATGAGGAGGAATTATCTCTAAAAAATCACAGATTATTCTTACGAACTCCTCTTTAGATAACAAATTCAATCTACCTTCACGATACCAATTCTCTAGGAGAGTATCTTTCAACACATGAAGAATATGAAATTTTATTCCTTGGATATCTAAAGAAGCTAATCTTTTAGCATCTATCATCATCTCCTCATAACTCTGCTGAGGTAGTCCTAATATAATATGAACTCCTACGTTGATACCGTAACTTCTTGTTAGCTCCAGAGTTTTTAAAAAATCCTCATAGGTATGGTTACGGTTAATTAACGTTAGGATTCTATTATGAGTAGTTTGCAGACCATATTCTATCCACACCAAATACTCTCTTTGGTACTGAGAAATCAATGTTAACTTTTCCTTATCTATACAGTCAGGGCGTGTAGAAATAAAGAGTCCTACAATTTCAGGGAAATCTCTTATAACATTGTATTTCTCCCTCAAATCATCAATACTTGCATGGGTGTTAGTGAAAGCTTGAAAGTAAGCAATGAAGTTAGTAACTTTCATTCTTCTCTTATAGTAACTTATTGACTGGACTATCTGTTCTCTTAAGGGGATTATCTTACGAGTGTGAATACTAAAGGCTTTGTTATTACAGTATATACAGCCCTGCTTACTTAAGGTTCCATCAATGTTAGGACAGCTAAATCCAGCATCCAAGCTGATGCGATGGATGCGCTTACCGAACTTCTCTCTTAGGTATTGGTTAAAGGAGTAAAATCTTTTCTCCATTTTCTCTCCTGAAAACTATATACGCATCCACAATAGTCCTGTCGGTACAGGTTATACTTCTTAGCAAACTCCATTGCTTTTTTGAATCCATCCTTCTTTTTAAAATCTATCTCTAAAAAGCGCTTTTCATCTAATTTTTTCCCAACACTAAAGACCATTTCTGCCTTCTTATGAGGACTTACCGTTAAGGTAGTAGTAAAAAAATCAAAACCTAAACTTTTACAGAGTTTTTGAGTCTCCTTAAGCCTAAACTCGTAACAGAGAAGGCAACGTCTGCCGCCTTCTCTCTCTTTAGCATACTCTTTGCAAATCTTAAACCACTCTCTGGGATTATACTCTCCTTCAATAATCTCTAGGGAAAACTTCTCTTTTATGAGTTTAAGATTCTCTTTCCTTCGCTGGTATTCTTCAAATGGATGAATGTTAGGATTAAAGAAAAAACCCACAACGTAAAATCCTTGCGAATGCAGGTTCTCCACGCAAGAAGAAGCACATACCCCACAACATATGTGAAGAAGAATTTTTTTCACAACCCAAAGTAATCCTTTAAAGTAATGAACTCTATTTTTTCTTTAATCTTGGGGATCTCTTCTTTCAGCACCTTAAAAGTATTTTCCTTAGGATGAGCGATTATAATAATTTTACCTTCTTTATCTGCTTTCGCTAAAAGATTATACAATGTATCTTTTATTTCTTGGGAGGAGCTACGAGAATCTAAAAAACCGCTATTTTCCACACACATTACTCCTTCTTCTTTAGCTATCTGGCAAGCTAAGGAGTTAGGAGAAGTTTTTGAATCCACAAATACCATATCTCTAACCCTTAAAGCCTTAATAACTGCTCTCATCACTCTTTCATCTTCCGTAGCTTTGGATCCCATATGGTTATTTGCTCCTATAGCTACTCTTAAAGAATTTAGATGGTATTTCAAAAGATAGTTTAATTTTCGCGGAGAAAGATCTGTAGTTATAAATTTATTTCTATATCTTAAGAAGGAGGATAAACGCTCTTTAGGTTCCATAGGAAGATGTACTAACACAGAATACCCACAGCGGGAAGCAATAGATGCTATGTTTTTGGAAAACCTCAAGTGAGGAATTACTGCCACTGTAACAGGAATCTTTAGAGCATAAATCTCTTTAAGCTCTCTTAAATTCTCTCCTAAGTCATCAAAAATTAAAACAACTTGAGGTTTTTTTTCTATCTTCAAGGAAGGAGTGTCATCTTTGGTAAAAAAAGATTTGCCTTTCTCTAGAAAATTAAAGTAAAAGTAAAATATAACAGGAACAGTTATAATAGTAATTAAAAGGATAATCTTACCTACCTTACTCATTTAATAAGATATTGAACTGTTGATAGGATTCTTTGGGATTAGGGTTTTTAAGAATGGCACTCCCTACGCATATATAATCTATGGCTAACCCCTTTACTAACTTTAAATTATCCAGCTTTATCCCCCCATCGATACCTATTCTTTTGTTAGGAAACAACTCTTTAAATTGGGTAATCTTTTCTAATACCTGAGGTATAAACTTACTACCATAGAAACCAGGATTAACACTCATAAAGAGCACCATCTCTACCTCATCTACTAAATCTTTAAATTCCTCTATAGAAGTAGAAGGATTCACCGCTAAACCAGGAGATAAGCCTTTGTTCCTGATTCGAGAGATTACCTTTTGATGGTCTTGGGCTATCTCGTAGTGATAAATTATCCTTTGAGCTCCAAACTCCTTAAAAGGCTCAATCCACTTGCAGGGATCTTCCACCATAAGATGAGCTTCACTAGTTATAGGAAAATTTATTCCTTTTAAGTCATCTATAGTAATACTACGGGAAGGAACGAATTTTCCATCCATAATATCAATCTGTACATAGTCAGCAAACTCTTTAGTTATTTCAAGCATCTTTAAAAACTCTTCTCTATTGTCAGTAAGAATAGCGGGAATTATCTTCATTGCTTACTTCTTCTGAAATATTCTTTTAAAAGTTTTACTAAATCATAATTTAACATATAATTTTCTGTCCGCCAAGATTCAATAATCTTCTTCTTTTTCTTGCCCCATAGTGTTAAGTAATTCTCCCATCCGGAGGTTGGGCCTTCTCTACATATGAAAGGTAAATTAGGAACCAACTGAAAAATCCCGTCAGGAAAGGTGTAGTTTTTAACTGATTTATAAGTCCACAGGGTATAACTAAATCCAAAAGTCTCAAATGCATCTAACACATCTCTAAGATAGTTCTTCTCTCCATAAAAACTGTTACGCCAGTTTATCCCAAATTCCCCTACTAAGATTTCTACTTTATTTTTCTTAGAGAATTTATAGTAGCGTTCTAGATACTTATAGACAGTACTTTTATTCCAAACTTTTGCTTCTATCCGTCCGGGATAGATATAGTAAGGTGTGAAGTTAAAGACGAAACTCAAAGGCTGATAAAAATGAATACTTACTTTGACGTTAGGTTCTATTAAATCTTGTAAAAACTCTATATCTTGCCCCCAGAGATTACCTTCTAGAATAATAAAGTGATTCCTATCAACTCTCTTTATCTTATTAATTAACTTCCCATAGAATTTTTTAAGGGTATTAAGTTTTCTTTTTTCTATCACAGGTTCATTAATCACATCGTAACCCCAAAGCGCTTCTCTATCTTTAAAGTGAGAAGCTATCAACTCCCACAAGGCAATAGTTCTATCTCGGTAACTTTCTTTCTCCCACAAAAGGGCTAAGCCTCTACTATCCGAATGCCAGTCTCTATTTTGTGAACCCACAGCAGCATGAAGATCTAAAATCACTTTAAGGTTGTATTTATCCGCCCAAACTAGTACCTTATCTAGCCAAAAGATACCCTTTCTGTCGTAGGAAAAACTATTCTTTTCTATAATACGATAATGGAAAGGGACTCTCACTACATTGGCTCCCCAACTACTTATTATCTTAAAATCCTCTTTTCTAATAAAATTATCACGAAAGGCCTGCTCAAACTTCTCTAATTCCCTTTTTCCCCAAATTTTTCTAAATCTCTTCTTAAACTCCCCCTCCGGTATATTCCTTCCTCCCAAAAGATACCCCTCCATTAGGAGCCAACCTCCTAAATTAACTCCTCTTAACTTTTGTTCCTTCATACTTTACCCCTCTCTTAAGACATAAATTTCTTACTCTGCATTTATTACACAAGGGCCTTAAAGGTCTACATATGTTCTGCCCAAAAGCAACAAAGAGAGGATTAAGCTTACTCCAAACTTTCTTAGGAAGAAGTTTTTTCAACTTCAACTCCGTATGGTAGGGACTCTTAGTAGTAACCCAACCTAAACGATTAGAAATCCTATGTACATGAGTATCTACACATATTGCTGGTCTTTTATACCCTAGACTTAGAACTAAATTAGCAGTTTTTCTTCCTACACCAGGGAGAGAAAGGAGTTCCTCTAAACGGTGGGGCACTCTACCTTCGTACTTCTCTATAAGTTCCTTACTGAGGTAATGGATAGCCTTTGCTTTACTTCTAAAAAACCCCACAGGATAAATTAACCTTTCTATCTCTGCAGTAGAAATTTTTACCATCTCATAAACACCAGAAGCTTTCTGGGATAATCTTTTGAAAGCTTGCTCAGTTACCTTATCCTTGGTTCTTAATCTTAACACACAGAAAATCAATATCTTATAAGGATCAAGCTTAACTCTTGATTTCTCTATCCAAGGAATCTTTAAGGAGTTAACCTGACCCTGAATCCTTCTTAAACTGAATAGAATCTTCCTCTTATCTATCAATTTAAAAAATAACTTTCAGCTTTTTCTTGTAAGCACAAAGATGACACCTTGGCCACCAACTATGGAGAATTTCTCTTACAGGTACACAGAAAAATTTTTCTCCTCCTACTGTTTCTCTCAAACCAAAGCGATGAGGATAAATCTCGCAGAAGAAAATATCATTAGCATCCTTCTTTAAGTGTTTACAAGGATCATCGGAAGCTCCACACCTTAAACAAAGAGTCTCCCACTCCTCTTCCTTCTCTTGGAGGTAGGACGCATAACATGGAAAGTCTTCCATGGTAGTAGTATTATAACAAAAGATTGGAAAAAAAAATTAATTTTTTTCTTGAAAAATCCGAAATTTCTGTTTTAATATAATTAAAAATTTATGAATCTAAACAAAATATTAATTAGGGGGGATGAAAAAAGAGTTTTGTTCTACTAACGGATTTGTAAAATTTGCAGGAACCCATCTTATTGTAGAACTCTGGAAAGCAAAGAATCTTTCCTCCCTCTCCACTATAAAAAAAATCTTAAAAGATGCAGTTAAAGCCTGTGGAGCAACACTCCTAAAAATAGACCTCCATAAATTTTCTCCTTATGGAGGTATCTCTGGAGTAGCAATAATAAAAGAATCTCATCTTAGTATCCATTCTTGGCCTGAATATGGATACGCTGCTATAGATATTTTTGTCTGCGGAACAGTAAATCCATATAAAGCTATCCCTGTAATTAAAGAGGGATTTGAAACTAACGATATTCAAGTAGTAGAAGTTAAGCGAGGTATTTTTTAGACGATGTGGTATACAGAGACTCTCTATCCAGACATAAGATTGCAGCTAAAAGGTAAACTTCTCTATCGAAAAAAAACCCTTTACCAGGACTTAAGAATTTACCGCACACAAAGATTTGGAAATACCCTTGTCCTTGATGGTGCTACTCAAGCTACAGAAGGAGATGAATTTATTTATCATGAGATGATCACTCACCCTGTAATGCTACTTTCGCCCAATCCCCAAAAAGTCCTAGTTATTGGAGGGGGGGACGGAGGTGTAATAAGAGAAGTGGTAAAGTACCGCACAGTTAAGGAAGTCTATCTAGTAGAAATAGATCGAGATGTAATTAATATTTCAAAAAAATATCTAAAAACTATCTGCAAAAATTCCTTTAGAGACAAACGAGTTAAGATAGTAATTGATGACGGAGCAAAATTCTTAAGACAAACTAGAGAGAAATTTGATGTGGTTATAATTGATTCCCCTGATCCAGTAGGATGTGCAAAAGTTTTATTCTCTAAAAAATTTTACCAGGATATATTCTCTGTATTAAAGAAAAATGGGTTAATGATTAGACAAGCTGGCTCAACTATTCTTCAGAAAGAAGAGCTAAGAGAAAATTGGAGAATCCTAAAAAAGATATTTCCTCATCTCTGGCTTCATCTTATTGCTGTTCCTACCTATATCGGAGGGCTATTTACCCTCATAGTAGGATCAAAGAAAATAGACCTCTTCAATATTAGTATTAATCTTTTAGAAAAAAGATTGAGAACTTTAAAGATTAAAACAAATTATTATAATCCTTATATCCATATAGGAAGTGCGATACTTCCTGAATATGTAAAAAAAATACTAAAATGAAGAAAAAGAAAAAAATCTACGGATATGAACTAATAATGGATCTTTTTGAATGTGACGAGAAAATTATTACTTCTAAGGCTAAGCTTAAAGAGTATATAGATAAGCTGTGTAAGGTTATAAAAATGAAAAAATATGGAAATGCCTTAATTTCTTACTTTGGAGAAAAAAGTCCTCACACTAAAGGATACTCATTAGTTCAGCTAATAGAAACCAGTTCCATCACTGGCCATTTTTCTGACATCTGGCGATCTGCGTATATAAATATCTTCTCTTGTAAGAAATTTAATCCTCAAATCGCTTCTCAATTTACCAAAAAATTCTTCCAAGCTAAAAGAGTAAAGCGCCGTTTTATCATCCGTTAACTATCTCTATATTCCTTAGCCTAATTCCTTTAGGAAGATTTTTAGATAATTTTATTCTCAGTAACTCTTTATCCACCCTTTCTCTAAAGTAGAAAATTACCTCAATCTCCCCTTTTTCTCCTAACTTAAGAGCTTTATTAAAACTCATCTTAGCGCGGGGATTAAACCCTTGAGTAAAAAAGATAGGCAATTGAGTTCTTCTTAAAGCTCTTTCTAAAATTCTAACTAAATCTAGTTGAGAAAAATATCTCATAATTCCTTCTTTTCTAATAGTTACTTTAATCTTAAATCTCTTATCCACGCCAGTTTATGTGAGACCAACTAAAATTGTTAACAAACGAGGATAAATACCACCGATAATCTAACTCTTCTTCTCTGAATGCTTCCTCCCATAATCTCCAGTTAAAATGCTCTGTGTAGGAATCAAACTTTGCTCCCTTAAGAAAAGCTCTGTAAATAACTCTAGAAAGTCTTCTATCCCCCCGAGAAAGCACTGCCTCTATAATCCTCTGTTTGATATTAGAGATAGAGAGTTTTATATTTCTCCTCTTGAGAGTTTTAAGAAGAAGCTCTCTTTTTTTATAAAGGACATCCTCTGGCTCCATTGCTAAATCCTGGAAGAGCGAAAAGGGCTTAGGCACAAACACATTTATACTTACATGGAGCCTCATATTAAGCTCTTTAGCTATCTTTCTTACTAACTCCCCTATGGAAATTAAATCTTGTTCTCCCTCACCAGGAAGACCAAACATAAAGTAAAGTTTGATGTGTCTTAAGTTTAACGACTTCAATATTTCTTTAGCTTCTAAAAAAGTATCCACATCAATTCTTTTATTTATTCTCTCCCTTAACTGAGGTGTTCCTGCCTCTATTGCTAGGGTAAGCGAAGTCTTTTTTACTTTAAGAAGTTTCTTATAAAGCCTAGATACTAAATCTTCTACTCTTAGGGAAGGCAAAGATATTCCTACCTTCTCCTTATTAAATAAGCCTTCAGCTTCCTCTATTAACTCCTCTATATGAGAATAATCAGAAGCAGAGAGGGCCAAGAGAGAAAAATTCTCATATCCACTGCTTTTGTAAACTGCTTCCATAATCTTTAAAATCTTTTCCACTTTCTTCTCTCGGTAAGGATAGTAAAAGCAACGTGCTTGGCAGAAGTAACAACGATTGGGACAACCACGAGCAATTTCTATCTGAACACGATCATGAACAATTTCGGTATGAGGAGTAAGCCAATTTACAGGATAATAAACACTATTTAAATCCTTCACATAAATCTTCTTTAGAGGAAGATGAGCATACTTATACTTTTTAAAAAAATAATAATCTCTTCCTTTTACTTCTACATGGTAAAATTTTGGTACATAAAACCCTTCTATTTCCGCCAAAGCTCTAAGGCGTGATTCTTTGTCCTTATATTTTCTTAGGATAGAAACAAATTTTGCTATCTTCTCTTCAAATTCTCCTAAAAAGAATACATCCACAAATTCCGCCAAAGGTTCCGGGTTGGATATACCTCCCCCTAGGAGAATAATCTTTTTTCTCTCCTCTCCTCTAAGAGGAACCCCTCCTAACTTAAGCATATAGAGAAAGTTGGTAAAGTTTAACTCATAACTAAGATTAAATCCTATAACATCGAAACTAGATAAAGGTAACTTACTTTCTAAAGAAAATAATCTCTTCTTTCTCTTCTCTAAATAATCTCCTAAATCCAAACCTGGAAAAAATACCCGCTCGCAGACTATATCGTTAAACTCGTTAAACATAGCATAAAGTATCCTTAATCCCAAATTGCTCATGCCTACTTCATATAAATCAGGGAAACAAATAGCTACTTTTATCTTTCCCCGATGTTTCTTCTTAATAACATTCCACTCGCTATCCAGATACCTCTGAGGCTTCTGGAAATTCAACCAGTTCATTGCCTGCTAATATTAAAAACTACTCCTAAAAGAAAAAAATTAAAAAAAAGGTGGGTTCCTCCATAGCTTAGGAAAATTAAAGGGAGTCCTACTACAGGCAACATTCCTAGTGTCATCCCTATATTTATGAAGATGTGCAAAAAAAACAGATAAGCTGTACCTATCAAAATATATCGAGCAAAATCGTCTTTGGCTTCTTTGGTAATAGCAAGGATATTTTTAAGGATTAGATAGTAGATAATTAAAAGAAAAAGAGAACCTAAGAATCCCCACTCTTCTGCCACAACCGTAAAGATAAAATCCGTGTGACGCTCAGGAAGGAAGTTAAACTGATTTTGAGTCCCAGAAAGAAATCCTTTACCTAAAATCTTTCCTGAACCAATAGCAATCTTGGATTGTAAAATTGTGTATCCCGCTCCTAAGGGTTCGCAATTAGGATTCAAAAAAACGAGGAGTCTTTTCTTCTGGTAATCCTTAAGGAAACGCCATCCTAAGGGAGTAATAAGTATACCTGTGATTAGACAAAAAACGAAATATTTCTTTTTTATCGAAGAAGATAGCCCCATAAGGAAAAATACAAAAATACATATAAGAGCAGTGCCTAAATCAGGTTGTTTAAAAATAAGAAAGGAGCTTAACAAAACTAATCCCAAAGGAAGTAACACTTTTTTAACAAAAATGTTTTTATCAAAACTTTGGGAGAAAAATCTTGCTAAGATAAACACTGTTACCACCTTGGAAAACTCTGAAGGTTGGAAATTCATACCAAGAAAAGAAAACCACCTCCTTGCCCCCATAACTTCTTTGCCCAAAAACTTTACTCCTATAAGAAGCGCTAAATCAACTATATAAAGAAAAAGACTTAAATCAAAGTATAGTCTGTAGTTTATGAAAGAAGAAATAGCCAAAACCACCCACCCAATAGTTATCCAAGCTATCTGTCGATAAAGAATGTACTCATTTGTGAGCTCTCCCGCCTGATGAAGGGAACTATAAAGAGAGGAAATACTCCATATATTGAGGATAGCTATACAGACAACAATTACTAATCTTGCTCGAGTCATATAAGATTCTCTTCCTTCAATTTTTTAAGAAGTTGATAAGTAACTTTTACTGCTTGGTAACTGGAACCTCCGTTCTCTAAAAAAACACACACAGAATATTTCGGATTTTGATAAGGGAAAAATCCTGCAAACCATCCATGGGCTTTCCCTCTGGTTTGGGCAGTTCCCGTTTTACCAGCAATATCCAATCCTAAAAGGCTTAAAAGATGGGCAGTTCCATCCTCTCTAGCCACCGCTTGCCTTAATCCCTCTCTTACTACTTCTATACTTTCTTTAGATAAACCTAAACTTAGTTTCCTTTTCGTAATAAAGGGGGATTCTTTTATCTTTTTAAGAAGATGAGGCCAAACTAAGTAGCCTTGATTAGCAAAAGCAGAGATAAATACTGCTACCTCTATAGGAGTAATCTCTATATACCCCTGGCCAATGGAGAGATTTACAGTATCACCAGCATACCATCCTCTCTTTTTAACTTTTCTCTTCCAACTTCTTGTTGGTACCAGTCCCTTATTTTCAAAAGGAAGATCTATCCTTGTTTTTTTATCCAAACCAAAAATTTTTGCCCATTTAGCTATTCTCTCTACTTTAAGACGTAAGCCTAAATTATAGAAGTAGATATTACAAGAATGAGCTAAAGCATCATAAAGGTCTTCTTGACCATGTCTGCTCCAACAACTAAACTCTGTATCTGCTAGAGTGAACTTACCCGAACAAAAAAAAGTGGTGTGAGGATTAATCACTTTCTCTTCCAGACCTGCTACAGCTACTACTGGCTTGAATATCGAACCTGGTGGATAGCGAGCTTGAATAGCTCTGTTAATTAGGGGCTTTCTTTTATCTTTCAATATATACTCTACATCTTTACCTTCTATGAAACTGTTAGGGTCGAAAGAAGGTTTAGAAACTAAAGAGAGAATCTCTCCAGTGTGAGGATCCATAACGATAATTACTCCTTTAAAATTACCTAAGCTTTGATAGGCTATTTCCTGAAATCGAGTATCCAAAGTAAGATAAATGTCATTACCTTTCTTTTTACTTCTTTTACCTAAAAATCCCATCACTTCACCTCTTGAATCTACTTCTATAAGTTCTACTCCATCTTCTCCTCTTAAAAATTGATCATAAAATCGTTCTACCCCTCTTACGCCCACTCTCTGAGAAGGGGAGTAACCATACTTTTTTATATCTTGGTAAATTACCTCTGCTTTCTTCACATAACCGAGTACATGGGAGTATAGATAGCTAAAGGGGTAATAACGTTGGGGAGTAATTCTTATAAGAACGTTATCCTCAAAAACTTCCTTAATCTTCAAAGCCTTAAGTTTATCTACATTAGTTAACACTTCTACAGGAGAGAATACATTTTGAAAATTTTTTTGGTAATTAATAGTGATAATCTTCTTATCTACCCCTGCAACTTCAGCTAACTTTTCAAAGAGAGATTTTCTCTTACCCTTTATCTGATAAGGTATTACTGCTATGTTAAAGATGGGTTTGTCCCGAGCAATCAAGATACCTCTTCTATCAAAAATAGAACCTCTGATAGAGGGAAAATTAATTATCTTCACATAGTTGCTCTTTGCCCTCTTCAGATAATAATCCCCTCTTATAATTTGGAAGTAAAAAAGACCAAAAACAATTATTAAGAAACCTCCAACTATTACTCTTAAAGTTAATCTGTTACCCATTTAAGTAGAAAGCGTTCCATAATAAAAAATACAAGTAGTGATTGCATAAAAAAGGAAAAAATTAAAGAAGGTAGAATTTGCCCTACCTCTATGCTGTTAAGTAAAGCATAAAAAATTATAGCTAAACCTACAACAAGATTTTTTATAATGCTCCTCCCATGGAAATATTTAAGGGTTAATCTCAAAAACATATTTATAAGAACAAAACTAAAGGTATAGAAGAGTAAAGACTGGGGAGGAAATAAATCCTTAAACAATCCGAAAACGAATGCAAATCCAAAGCTATAGAGAAAAGCTAAGTTTAAAGAAACAAAAAGAATACCTAGAAAAAGAAATTCGCTACAGAAATAGAATCCAAAAGGCTTTAAGAAATCAACTAAAAAGAAGAGAAATAAGGCTATACTTAGTTTTATAAGAGTGGTTCTCACTTTAGGAGAAAAACTTCCCTTACAGAATATACGTTAGATTTAGGTTTAACCTCTATGTCTAAGAAAAAATCGTTCTTTGTCTCTCTAACCCTCTGAACTCTACCTACGACTATAGGAAGATCAGCATATTTTAACCAAACCTTATCGCCAATACTTATATTTTTATCTCCTTCCACATACAGAATCTTTAAGGACCCCCAAAGCGTTCCTTTAAGGAGTCCAGCAGTTTTATTTTCTATCAACACAGGAAGAGAAAAGTAAGGATCGTCAAGAAGAATTAGTTCAGAATACTCATTAAAAGATTGTGAAATCTTTCCTAAAAGATACCCCTGGCTATCTATAGCTAATGTCCCTTTAATTATTCCATCCCTTTTACCTAAATCAATGAACGCTACTTTTCTAAATCCTGAAGGATAAAACCCTAACACTCTAGCGTAGATTAAGTCAGGCCTTCTCTCCTTAATACCTAATGCTCTCCTTAAACGTCTATTTTCCTCCTCCAAAGTTTTCATCCTTTCTAAAGTGAGACGGAAATCTAAATTTTTTCTCTTTAACTCCTCTATACGGGAAGAAACTATAGAAGGAAATAGAATATTATTAGGAAAAGAAAAAAATAGCGCAAGGAGAATTCTTTTAAAAGTCAACAGAAATAAAACTATGAAGAGAATATAACCAAGGAATTTTAACCTAGATTTAGAAGGTAGATACAAGAGAGATTTTCTTTAAATATCGGGGCTCCTCTAAAATCTTACCTGTTCCTTGAGCTACCGCAGTCAGAGGATCGTCAGCAATAAAACAAGCCAACCCTGTTTCTTCTGAAACCAACTTATCCAAGCCTCTTAGAAGAGAACCGCCTCCACACAGAACAATCCCCCTCTCAATTAAATCAGCAGCTAACTCAGGGGGGGTATTTTCTAAAGTAACCTTTGTGGCTTCTACTATATCTTTTAAAGGTGCCTGGAGAGCTTCTCTTATTTCTTCCGAGTTAACCCGTATAAACTTTGGTAATCCAGTAATTAAATCCCTCCCTCTTACTTCTATAACCATCTCCTCCTCTAAAGGGTAAGCTGAACCTATCTTTATTTTTATCTCTTCAGCGGTCCTTTCTCCAATCATCAAATTGTAATTCTTCTTCATATGTTCAACTATTGCTTCATCCATTTCATCTCCACCTACTCTCATAGAACGAGCATAAACTATCCCTCCTAAAGAAATAACTGCAATTTCAGTGGTACCTCCTCCAATATCTATAATCATATTTCCTTGGGGTTCAGCAATAGGTAAACCTACCCCAATGGCAGCAGCAATAGGTTCTTCTACAGGAATCACCTCTCTTGCTCCTGCACGAAGAGCTGAATCCTTTACAGCTCTCTTCTCTACTTCAGTTATTCCTGAAGGCACTGCAACTATAATACGAGGACGGGTAAGAATTTGGTGAGAATGGACTTTCTTTATAAAGTAGCGAAGCATCTCTTCAGTAATGTTAAAATCAGCAATTACTCCATCTTTCATCGGCCTTATTGCCACGATACTCCCTGGAGTTTTGCCCAGCATCTTCTTCGCTTCTTCTCCCACTGCTAATACTTGGTGGGTATTCTTATAGATAGCTACCACTGAAGGTTCACATAGGACTATCCCCTCTCCTTTTACATACACTAAAGTAGTAGCTGTACCTAAATCAATACCGATATCGTTGGAGAATTTCCCTAAAAAGTTACTCCCTATACTGGAGAGATATCTAAAGATATTCATCACTTTTAGTATAAGAAATCATAACAAAGGGTTAAAAAAATGTCAACAAAAAACCTAGGTCAAAAACTGAAGGCCTGCTAGGTACCCGTTTTCTGTTTCCCGACACCACACTATTTTCCCTACAGTCTCAATAGGCTCTGCTTGTTCATCTTCAGGAAGGGTAAATTTAACTTTTATAATTGTTTGAGGTGGTAAATATTTATCGATAAGAAGACCTAACCCCCCTTCGCTTATATTCTTGATAAGTCCTGAACCCTTAGGTTCCAAAAGGATGATATACTCTACAGGCGTGATACACCTTTTCCGAGGGTATTTCCTTTTCTCTTCATAGGAAGAAGATTCCTGAGAATTCATAGTTTCTTTTTCATTTTAACATTATCCAAAATAAAAATAAAGAAAAAAATAGATAGAAAAAAATAGATAGACTTAAAAGGAAGTCTTGCAGGAGTAGGAGAAACGGCTAATTTAACGTAAGGATTTTTAAATACATAAGCAATATCATTTTCGTATATATTTTTCCACTTATACCTATTCTTTAAGAAATTAAGCTTCTTACTCGGAGGTTTTATCCAAATGATTACCTTAGCAAATTTGTAAATGACTTCAGAGGGTAAGTTAGTTTTTACTTCCCAGAGAAGAGAGTTAGATGTGGGCCTTTGAGTAAGAGAAGAAAAAATCTGAGCAGTAATTTTTAGATTAGATGAGATAATTTGAAAAGGTCCGGTATTTTTTTTAATCACATCCACAATAGGATAGTAATATTGAGGCCAAAATAAAAACCGAGCCTCCAAAAGAGCGTAAGGCTTTCCGGTAAGGAAATTATAGTAAGTAGAATTAAAGAAATTAATTTGTGGTTTTCCTTCCTCCAAATCTACAGTTGCATGAGAGAAGAAAAGAAAAAAAGCTAAAGTAAAGATAAATATTCTTTTAGTTAGATTACCTTTAATTAGATTAAGAAATCTTTCGCAAACCAGAGAACAAAATAGAGCTAAACCAATTGCTCCCTGGGCAGAGAAAAAGCGAAAAGGATACTTTACAAATACTATTATACTGCCTACTAAGTAACCTAAAAAAAGAAGCGTGCCAAAATCCTTTCTCACATTAATAAACAAAGAAAATAAACCTATCCCTATTAAAAAGATACTGAAGTGAAGAAAATATATTTCCTTAGTAAAAGAGAATCGTAGATAAGAAGCGTATTTTAGCTGATGGATTAATAAAGGAAGGATGCCTAAAACTACCCCCGAAATTATTCTTATAAGTTCGCTCCGATAGGAAGCTAACCCCAAAAGAAAAAGAAGAGAAATAAAGAAAATCCAAAAAACTCCCGTATGAGTATAAAAACATAGAATCAGAAAAAGCGCACAAGATACCCATCTTTTTTTCTTTAGGAAATACCAACAAAAAAAACCAAAAATTAACCCCAAACTAGCAGGAACGTTACAGGAAATAGAGGAATAGAAAGAAAAAAAACTACTTAAAGTTAAAAGGTTAATAAAAGAAAAAAAAGGAGAGATAATTTTTCTTAAAACATACCACATCACTAAGAAAAAGAAAGGAAGAATAACAATCTCGGTTACTCTTACTGCATTGAGAGAAGAAAGTCCTGCCTTTTTTAGAAAGACTAGTAGAAAGTGATAGAAAGGTGGATAAACCTGAGGTCTACCCCAAGGAGCATAATCCCACCAACTCCATCCTACCCATCCCCCACTCTCTATGTATCCATTAGCACAGGAAAGATGCCACCACGCATCTATATATTGAGGAAGATAGTTAAACCTTATTAGCGAAAGAATAGCGATAAAAACAATCATACCTAAACTTAGCAAGTCAAAGTATTGGTTTCTACGCTTATCCATAGTTTACCTTGTAAAGATATAGGCCACAGGCAGGGGCAGGTTTATTAAAGTAGGTTTTTTTTCTCTCTAAAATAGCATTCACCTCATCTAAATTTATCTTACCTTTGCCTACTCTTACTAAAAACCTCACGATATTTCTTGCCATGTTTCTTAAAAAACCATCAGCCTCTATATCAATATAAATAAATGAACCTCTTTTGGTAATCTTAATGCTCTTAATCTCTCTTTGGCAACTTTTATATCTTTTAGCTTCCTTAGCAAAGCAAGAAAAATCTTTGCTACCTACTAAAAGATGAGCTGCCTTTCTCATTACCTTCAAATCCAATTTCTCAGGTAGATGCCAAGCATAACACCTTAAGAAGACGCTGAACTTCTTTCTGTTAACAATTATGTAACGGTAAATTTTAGATTTAGCATTGAAACGAGCGTGGAAACCCAAGGGAACTTTCTTAATTCTTTTTATAAAAATATCAGAAGGAAGGAGACTATTTAAAGCTAACTTTATATTCTTTAAAGGGATGTTGGTATCTATTTTAAAGTTAATACACTGACTATAAGCATGAACGCCTCTATCGGTCCTGCCAGCATAACTAATTTTTACCTCTCTATTAAAAAGCTTCTTTAGGGCTTGCTGAATCTTCTCCTGAACTGTCTGGCCTTTTGCTTTTCTTTCTTTACTCTGTATTTGCCATCCAAAGTAATTCGTCCCATCGTATTCAACTTCTGAAAAAATATTCTTAAGCATCACTATTTTAAACAACTTTTTATCTGTGCCATTATATTAAAACCAAAGGATAGTATCAAGATAAAACTTTAGAGAAAATAGGTGGGTAAATTTTAGCAAATTTTTGAAAGTTCGGAATTGCTAGAAGAGTTTAACCAGAATCTTTTCTGATAAGCTCTTCAGCTATTTGGATGGCATTTAAACTTGCACCTTTGCGTAAGTTATCAGCTACAGACCACACCCAGAAAGAATTTTTATTAAAGGGATCCTCTCTCAACCTTGATACGTAGACTAAATCTGTCCCTTCTACATCTAAAGGTAAGGAGTAGTTGCTATCTCTATCAATAAACTCCACACCTTGGGAACTTTTAAAGATATTCTTTATCCCCTCTATATCTGTATCTTTCTCTGTTTCAAAATAAATTGCTTCACAATGAGAAATAAAGGTAGGCACCCTTACACAAGTAGCAGTGATTTTAATGGAAGAATTATCCAAAATTTTATGAGTTTCTTTTACTACCTTCCACTCTTCAGTAGTATAGCCAAATTCTTTAAAGTCTCCTATCTGAGGAATAACATTAAAAACAATCTGGTTTCCAAAAACATCGAATTCTTTCTCTAACTTCTTGTTTAAGGAATTAAAATCACTCTCCTTATTTTTTTCTACAATTTCTTTGGTCTCCTCCCATAAAGTGAAAGCTGCTCTTCTACCTGCACCAGTTGTAGCCTGAAAGCTAGTTAAAATTACTCTCTTTAACCCCACCTTTTTATAGATACCGGCTAAGGTTACAACCATCTGGATAGTAGTGCAGTTAGGATTTGCGATTAAACCTTTATGTTCATAAATCTTCTCTTTATTAACTTCGGGAATAACCAAAGGAATATCTTCTTGTAGACGGAAATCAGAACCATTATCGATTACTACTGCACCCTGCTCTATAAATTTATGTGCGTATAATTTACTTGCTCCTTTAGCTCCTTCCGTCCCTGCAAAAAGAGCAATTTCTGTCCCAGCAAAATCTTCTTTCTCTATAGACTCTACATGGTAGAGATTACCGTCAACTTTTATATCCCTTTCTGAACGAGCAAACACCTTAAGACTATTTATGGGAAATTTCCTTTGATTTAAAATGCGTAAAAGCTCAACCCCTACTGCTCCTACACCTATTACTGCTACATTATACTTCTTCATCTCTAACTCTCTAGGTAGTTTACTACCAAATCTCCAACTTGAGTAGTAGAATATCCCATTCTGCCAGCAGCTAAACTCTCTAATTTTTCTCTCACCACTCTCTTTACCGCCTCCTCTATCTTTAAACCTGCTTCTTCTTCTCCTAAAAAATCCAGCATCATCGCTAGAGCGCATATCGCTGCTAGAGGATTTATAACATTTTTGCCAGTGTATTTAGGAGCACTGCCTCCAATAGGCTCAAACATACTCACTCCTTGAGGGTTAAGATTCGCCCCTGCAGCAATTCCCATTCCTCCCTGGATAATTGCTCCTAAATCAGTAATTATATCTCCAAACATATTATCGGTAACTATTACATCAAACCATTCAGGACTCTTCACCATCCACATACAAGTAGCATCCACATGAGCGTAGTCGGTTTTAACATCAGGGTAGTCTTTGGCTACCTTATGGAAGACTCTCTCCCATAAATCAAAAGCGTAAGTTAATACGTTAGTTTTACCACATAGAGTAACTTTCCTTTTCTTATTTCTTTTCCTTGCATACTCAAAAGCAAATCTAACAACTCGCTCTATCCCTTTATAAGTGTTGATGCTTTCTTGTATTGCTACCTCATCTAAAGTTCCCTTTCTTAAAAATCCTCCTGCTCCACAGTATAATCCTTCGGTGTTTTCTCTCACCACTACGAAATCTATATACTCTTCACTCTTATCCTTTAAGGGAGTAAATCTTTTATCGTAAAGAACTACTGGTCTCAAATTTATATACTGAGCTAGTTCAAATCTCAATCTTAAAAGAATACCTCGTTCTAAAATTCCTGGTTTTACTCGAGGATCACCAATAGCTCCCAAATAAATAGCATCTACTTTTTTTAGCTCCTCCAAAACAGACTCAGGAAGAATCTCTCCTGTCTTTAAATAATTCTCCCCTCCTAAGTTATAGATTATCTTCTCATACTTAAAATTAAATTTTTGTGAAGCTGCTTCTAAAACTTTCAAACCTTCCCTTATTACTTCTGGCCCTGTCCCATCTCCCGGAATAACTGCTATTCTGTAAGATTTACTCATGGTTAACCCTCTCTTTAATTATTTTTAATAACTTCATTTACTTTTAAGGTACCTTACCACTTTTTTCTCATCTGTAAAGAATAAACCCCAAACCACGCCCTTACCCCCGCCCTTTCAAGGAAAGGGCGGGGTGGCTTTCTGTGGTTCGGGTTAAAACTACCCTTTCTTCTTTATCCAATTAACCAATCCTCCACTTTTTATAATCTCTTGCATAAATTGGGGAAACTTCTCACAGAAATAACGTTCCCCCTTAGTTATATTCTTGACTACTCCTTTATCTAAATCTGCCTCCAAGAGATTACCATCCTCTATTTTCTCTGGATGAGGAAAAGTTAAAATGGGTAAACCAATATTTATGGCATTTCGATAAAAGATACGGGCAAAACTTTTAGCTATAAGTAAACTTATCCCACATCCTTTAATCGCTAAAGGAGCGTGTTCTCGAGAAGAACCGCAACCAAATTTTTTACCCGCCACTATTATGTCGCCCTTTTTAACCCTTTTAGTAAATTGAGGGGCAATATTTTCCATACAGTGGGAGCCTAAAAATTTAGGGTCTTGCGAATCTAAGTAGGGGGCAGGGATGATATCGTCGGTATTTATATCATCACCAAATCTGTGCACTCTCCCTTTAATAACCATTTTAACTTACCTCCTGAGGATGAGCAATTCTACCTTTAATTGCAGAAGCAGCTGCCACAGCAGGAGAACTTAGATAAACCAGACTCTGAGGATGTCCCATTCTTCCAATAAAATTTCTATTAGAAGTAGCTAAAGCTACCTCTCCCTTACCTATCACTCCCATATGTCCTCCTAAACATGGACCACATGTAGGAGGACAAATTATACAACCTGCTTCTAAGAACACTTTAAGTAACCCTTCTCTCTCTGCTTCTCTATAAACCTTATGAGTGGCAGGTATAACTATTACCCTTAATCCTCTCTTTACCTTTTTCCCTTTAAGAATACTAGCTGCTACTCTCAGATCCGAAATTCGCCCATTGGTGCAGGAGCCAATAAATACTTGATTTAATTTAACTTTTCTAAAGCTATTAACTGGTTTTACATTGCTAGGGAGATGAGGATAGGCAACTTGAGGTTGTAGATTACTTACATCAATCTCAATTATATCTTGGTATTTGGCATCTTTATCTGAAGTTAAGTTGTTTATACTTTTAAGATTAAGATTTGCTACTCTTTTCAAATAATTTAGCACCTTCTCATCGGGTTGGATTATCCCTGTTTTAGCTCCACACTCTATAGCCATATTAGTTATGGTTAATCTCTCTTCCACGGAAAGCTTCTTTATAACCGGACCCGTAAATTCCATAGCTTTGTATAAAGCTCCATCTACTCCTAATTTACCTAAAGTAAACAGAATAATATCCTTTCCCGTAATCCACCTACCTAACTTTCCTTTATAGATGAGTTTAATCACTGGAGGAGTTTTTAACCATACTTTCCCCTCTTTCATAGCACAAGCTAAATCTGTAGAACCTACTCCAAAAGCAGCACATCCTATCCCTCCAAAAGTGCAAGTATGAGAATCTGCTCCAATAACGAGGGCACCTGGAGTTATAAGCCCCTCCTCTAACAAAAATACATGTTCAATTCCACATCTATTTATATCAAAAAAGTTTTTTATTTTATATTTTTTAGAAAAATCTTTTAATAACCGAACATTATTAGCAGCTTTTAAATCTCGGGCAGGAAGAAAATGATCACATATAAAACCTATTCTTTTGGGGTTAAATATTGAATTAAAACCAGCACGGGTAAATATTTTCACTGCTAAAGGTGCGGTTACATCGTTACCAAAACAAAAATCCACTTTAACGTAAAGAAAATCCTCTAGGGTTTTCTTAGAAGAGTGTCTTAACAAAATCTTTTCTATTAGAGTTAACCCCATATACTTTTTAGCTTAGTTCTTTGATAAGGAGAGCTGCGTTGTGTCCCCCAAAGCCTAAGGAATTGGATAGAGCTACTTTAACATCTTTTTCGCGAGCTTTATTGGGAGTATAATCTAAATCACACTCAGGATCTGGAACTTCATAATTTATTGTGGGAGGAATTACCTTATGCTTTAAGACTAAACAACAGATAATAAACTCTATAGCTCCTGCAGCTCCTAAGGTATGGCCCATCATTGATTTGGTAGAACTTATAGGGACTCTTTTAGCATATTCACCAAAGACTTTCTTTATTGCTTTAGTTTCCATTTTATCGTTTAACTGAGTAGAAGTGCCATTAGCATTTATATAAATACTCTCATCCAAACTAACACCTGCTTCCTTTAGTGCTAACTCCATAGCTACACTAGCTGGTTCCCCCTCTGGTGAAGGAGCAGTAATATGGTAAGCATCGCAGGTAGCTCCATACCCACATATCTCCCCATAAATGGGAGCTCCTCTTTTTAGGGCATGATCTAACTCTTCTAAAATAACAATCCCTGCACCTTCAGCAATAATAAATCCATCTCTTTCCCGATCAAAAGGTCGACTTGCTCTCTGAGGTTGGTCATTACGGGTAGATAAAGCTTTCAGAGCACAAAAACCTCCTACTCCTAAAGGAGTAATACAACTTTCTGTACCTCCACAAACCATTATATCTGCTTTATCCTGCTGGATAAGACGGTAAGCTTCTCCTATAGCATGAGCTCCTGACGCACAAGCAGTAACTGTACAAAAATTTACCCCTTTCAGATTAAAACGGATAGCTATGCATCCCGCAGCTTCATTAGTAATAAGCATAGGAATAAGAAAAGGGGAAATTTTTTTAGGTCCTCGCTCAAGTAAGACACTATGTTCCCTCTCTATTGCTTGTAAACTCCCTATACCTGAACCAACAATAACTCCTCCTCGATAAGGGTCTATTTGGGAGAGATTAAGTCCGCCGTCTTGGAGAGCTTCCTGAGCAGCAGCAATAGCAAATTGCACAAAACGGGGGGTTCTTTTTATCTCTTTGGAACTAAAATATTGGGAGGGATCAAACTCCTTAACTTCTCCAGCAATTTGGGAATCAAACTCTTGAGGATCGAACTGAGTTATCCTTACGATGCCACTTTTACCAGCAATGAGGTTTCTCCATACTTCCTCCTTTCCTATCCCCAAAGGAGTTACAATACCGCATCCTGTAACTACTACACGTCTTATAGCCATTTATTTTAAAGAGCTGTTTATTATTAGGACTCTTTAGCTTTTACTTTCTCCCCAATATACTTTATTGCTTCTCCTACTGTAGCCATCTTTTCAGCATCCTCATCGGGAATCTCTATCCCAAATTCTTCCTCTAATGCCATAACTATCTCTACAGTATCTAAGGAGTCTGCGCCTAAATCATCAACAAAAGAACTCTCTGGTTTTATCTCCTCTTTCTTAACTCCTAACTGCTCAGCAATTATTTCTTTTACCCTTTCCTCTAAGTTTGCCATCGCCCTACCTCCTTTTTACCCTTTAACTCATTCCGCCATCAACAACCAAAACTTGCCCAGTTATATAATCAGCTAAGGAAGAGGCCAAAAAAAGCACTGCTCCTGCTACATCTGTGGGGGTACCAAACCTATTTAAGGGAATTCTCTCTAACATCTTTTCCTTCACTTTATCACTAAGACGATCGGTCATTGCTGTTTTTATAAACCCTGGAGCTACGCAATTTATACAGATGTTTCTTGAGCCCAGTTCTTTAGCTAAAGATTTAGTAAAACCAATTAGCCCTGCTTTGGAAGCACCGTAATTGGCCTGTCCTACATTCCCTATAAGACCAATTATAGAAGAAATATTGATTATCTTACCGTAGCGTTGTTTGACCATGTATCTTAACACTGCTTTGGTGCAATTGAAAGCACCTTTTAAATTCACCTCTAAAACTTTATCCCAATCCTCTTCAGAGAGCCTCAAGATTAAATTATCTCTAGTTATCCCCGCATTGTTAACTAATATATCAACTTTACCTGCCTTGTCAATAACTTTGTTAACATTATTTTCTACCTCTTCTAATTTAGTAACGTCTACGCAGAAAGTCAAAAGATTAGGAGAATTTAACTCTTCCTTTACCTGAGTAAGAAGAGTGCTGTTAACATCAAATACTGCTACGCAAACTCCTCTATTTAGGAAATGTTTACTAATTTCTTTACCGATACCTTGTGCGCCACCAGTAACAATAGCTACTCTTTCCCTAAATTCCATACTAACCCTCCTTTTCTAAATCGAAATAATCTTTGGCATTCTCAAAATTAATCACTCTACTTTGAGGGGAAATCTTTCTTATTAACCCTCGTAAAATCTTAGAGGGCCCTATTTCTACGAAGGTAGTAACTCCCTTCTCTACCATAAACTCTACACATCTCTTCCACATTACTGGAGAAACCAACTGATTTAGAAGATTCCTCTTTAGATCCGAAGAATCACAATGAGAAGTGGCAGTAAAATTGCTTACAATAGGGATCTTTGCATCCTTAAATTTTAGGCTTTCCATAACTTTCTCCAATCTCCTTTTAGCTGGCTCCATAAAAGGGGAGTGAAACCCTCCGCTTACTGCCAACTCCACTACCCTTGCTCCTAGATTTTCTAACTCTTTCTTTACTCTTTCTTTACCTTCTCTACTTAAAGAAATAACCACCTGGTGGGGGGAGTTTATATTAGCAATATAAAAACCTAATTCTCTCTCTTTTTTTCTTAAATCCTCCTCCTTCATCCCAATCACAGCTAACATCGAGGAGGGATTTTCTAAACTAGCTTCCTCCATAGCTAGGGCTCTTTCCTTAACTAAGTAAATTAACTCCTCCAAGGTAAGAACTTCTGCAGGATAAAGACAGGTATACTCTCCTAAACTTAATCCGGAAAGGTAACTTACTTCCTTTAATATATTTTTTCTCTTTTTTAACACCTCCAATCCAGCAAGAGCTACTATTAAAATCGCTAACTGCTGGGTGCTGGTTTTTTTTAACTCCTCTTGAGGACCTTGAAAACATACCTTAGCTAAATCAATACCTACAACTCCCTCAGCGATAGAAAAAATTTGTTTAGCTTCAGGGAATTCTTCATAGAAACTTTTTCCCATTCCTAAGTACTGAGCACCTTGACCAGGAAACACCAATGCCTTCATTACTCTATACCCACTTTATCACACTACTCCCCCAAACCAAACCCCCACCAAAAGCATCTAAAACTACAACGTCTCCTTTTTTAATTCTTCCCTCCTCCCAAGCCTCACATAAAGCTACTGCAGAAGAAGCACTAGACATATTCCCATACCGTTCAATATTAACATAGACTTTATCCTCGGTTAATCCTAACCGTTTAGCTACTGCAGTAATTATCCTTATATTCGCCTGATGAGGAACAAGCAAGTCTATATCTTTTCTTCCTAACCCTGCCCTTTTTAAAGCCTTCTGGGCAGCCTCAACCATTATCCGTACTGCTATGCGAAATAACTCATTGCCCTTCATCCTTATATAATGGAGCCTTTCTTTTACTGTATCTAGAGAAGCAGGACAGCGGGAGCCACCGCCGGGAAGTATGAGAAGCTCACTCTTAGAACCATCCCCTCCTAAATAAGCACTTAAGAAACCATCCCGATTACTGGGAACTAATACCGCTGCTCCTGCACCGTCTCCAAAGAGCACACATGTAGAACGATCTTCCCAGTCAGTAATAGAAGTTAGAACTTCACTACCTACCACTAAAGCATTCTTATAAAACCCGCACTTTAAAAACTGCCAAGCACAGGTTAAAGCATAAACAAACCCAGCACAGGCAGCAGAGATATCAAAACAGCAGGCTTTTTTTGCCTTTAGATAATCTTGTAAGTAACACGCAGTGGAAGGAAATTGAGTATCAGGAGTGATAGTAGCAACGATTATTAAGTCTAAATCTTTGGGTTTTAACCCTGCTCTCTTCAAAGCTACTAGAGAAGCTTCTCTAGCTAAAACTGAAGCAGAAACATTTTTTTCTACTACATGACGCGTCTTTATTCCAGTTCGAGTGGTAATCCACTCATCCGATGTATCTACAATCTTTTCTAAGTCAAAATTAGTAAGAATCTTAGGAGGTAAGTATTTGCCTAATCCTACTATCTTGGCAGACTTCATCTACCCTCCTTTTTATTTCCTTATTTAAATCTCGGTTTAACTCTTGAATAGCTACTTTTATAGCATTCTTAACTGCATAAGCATGCGAACGTCCATGACCAATAATTACTACCCCATCTATCCCTAAAAGAGGGGCTCCTCCATACTCTGCATAGTCAGTAATTTTTTTAAAGCCTTTTAAACTCTGTTTAACGAAAAGGAATCCTAACTTACCTAAGAAATCCTTCCTAGTATTATCTAATAAAAATTTCTCCATAGCTTCAGCAAACCCTTCTGATACTTTTAATACAGCGTTACCTACGTATCCATCGCAAACAATACAATCACATTTTCCTAAAAATATATCTCTTGGCTCTAAATTCCCTACAAAGTTTAAAGGGGCCTGAGCAAAGAGACGGTGGGTATTCTTTATAAGATCCGGACCTTTGGTAGCCTCCTCTCCTATGCTAAGAAGACCCACACTGGGATTATTTCTTCCTAAAACTAAGGAATAATAAACCGAAGCCATTATTCCATACTGAAAAAGATGGAGAGGTTTTGGATCGATATTTGCTCCCACATCTATAATTAAGCATATCCCTTTTAGAGTAGGAACTAATACAGCAATTCCCGCTCGCTCAATCCCTTCAATTAAACCTACC
Source organism: Candidatus Omnitrophota bacterium (assembly GCA_003644405.1). Classification (GTDB taxonomy): domain Bacteria; phylum Omnitrophota; class Gorgyraeia; order Duberdicusellales; family 4484-171; genus B7-G16. Next base: position 28,144 of record QNCE01000001.1, read on the forward strand.
TCTAAAGTAGCAGCACACACTACAGCCCCAGTATTACCACAAGAGACAAAAGCATCAATTTTACCTTCCTTCAGAAGAAGTATTCCTTTCACTATAGAAGAATCCCGCTTTCTCCTCACAGAAGAAACTGGAAAATCACTCATATCTATCTTCTCTTTTGCCTCTACTATAGAAAACTTACTCAAATCTATTCCTTCTTTTGCTGCTTCTTTCTCTATTTCCCCTTTGTTCCCTATTAGCACTAAGTGAACATCCAGCTCTTTAGTAGCTAAATATGCTCCTTTAAGAGGTTCTAAAGGTGCATAATCTCCTCCGGAAATATCTAAACCTACTCTATATACCATTATTTCTTCTCTTTTTCTATAACTACTACTTCTCTACCTCGGTAGTATCCACAAAAGGGACAAACCATATGAGCTGGTTTTAGTCTTCCACACTCCTTACAGGGAACAAGGGCGGGGATACTTAATTTCTGATGCGTTCTCTTTTTTCTTGTGCGAGAGTGTGAATGTCTTCTCTTAGGGTGAGCCATTTCCTCCTCCTCTTAATCTGATTTTTTTACACACTGACATTGAGAATAATTTAAGTTTACTCCACATCCAGGACATAATCCTTTACAGTCAGGACGACATAACACTTTCATAGGAAACTCTAAAAGAATCTGTTCTCTTATTGCTTCATCCATCTCTAAGTAATCACCAAGATGAGAGACAGGATAGTAAAAATCAAATTTTTGGACTACCTTTTGACCTACCTCTTGAAGGCATCGAGAACAAGTTATTATACGGTGAGTAGTAACTTCCGTCTTTACCAAAATATTCTTGCCTACTTTAGAAAACTCACAAACCACATGAATATTGTCTACAAATTTTATATCAAAACTATCCATGTCCCAACTCTGAGCAGAAACATCTTCCTCTAAAAGGAGGCCCTCCTGGGGAATTTTATTTACTGCTACTTTCATTGAACTTTCGCTTTAAAGCACGGAGAGAAACCAAAGGTAAAAATGCCTTTAGATCCGCTCCCAAGGCAGCTGCTTCTTTGATTAAGCGAGAAGAGATATAAGAATACCGAGGGTGAGGCATAAGAAATACTGCTTCTATTTCGGGAGCAAGCTTCCTATTAGTTAGAGCCATCTGAAACTCGTACTCAAAGTCAGAAATCATCCGTAACCCTCGCAAAATTACTTTAACCTTCATTTTCTTAGCAAACTCTACCATTAACCCATCAAAACCCACTACTTTCACATTTCTTAAACCCCTTACTGCCTCTTTCACCATCTCCTCTCGCTCAGAATAAGAGAAAAGGGTAGGCTTGGTAGGAAATTTTACTACTGCAACAATAAGCTGGGGAAAAATGGATGCGGCTCGGTTTATAATATCTAAATGGCCTAGGGTAATAGGATCAAATGTTCCGGGATAAAGAACTTTCTTCATTCTTTCTATAAATCAAAAGAAGAGTTTGACCATACTTTTTAGAGAGAATCTTAGAAAACCGCTTAAACTCTTTCTCTACGCTATCTTTGTAATAACAAGTTACTACTACTAAACCAGAAGAAGCTAATATATCATATTCATCCAAGGTTTGCAAGGATTTTGTAGAAAAGCCTTTATAGTAAGGAGGATCTAAGAAGATAACATCAAATTTCTCCTCTTGGGCGTAAAAATCCTTTATTGCCTTAAAAGCATCTTTAAGAATGGGAGTAGCTTTTGCAGAAACTTTCAGTGCCGCCAGGTTCTTATAGATAGTATCTATAGAACTCTTTTTTATATCTACAAGCACAGCTTCCTTTGCCCCTAAAGAAAGAGCCTCTATCCCTAAAGACCCTGAACCACTGAAAAGATCTAATACTTTAGCCTCAACTACTTCCTCTTTTATTAAGTCAAATAGAGACTTCTTTACTCTTAAGGAAACCGCTCTTATCCCTTTAGGCACACTTAAATAGCGATTTTTAAAAATTCCTCTAATTACCTTCATTTTCCTATCCAAAAATCAAGATGTTCTTTTATACACCTATGGTAGGGCTTCCTAAGATGGGGGTCATTTTTTACTACCTGATAAGCTAATTTCCTTGCCCATCTAAGGTTATCCAAATCCTCCAAAGGGTTAGCTACTTTAAGATGAGGAAAGCCCCACTGTAAGTGTCCAAAAAAATCTCCTGGACCCCTTAATTTAAGGTCCTCCTCAGCAATCTTAAATCCATCACTAGTCTCCTTAATAACTTCTATACGCTTACGAGCATTTTCTCCCATATTTTCAGATCCAATAACAATAAAGTAAGGCTGGTAAGTAGAACGACGAATTCTACCTCGCAGCTGGTGTAACTGGGAGAGGCCAAACCTTTCGGGATTCTCTACTACCATCACCGTGGCATTCTCAATATTTATCCCTACTTCAACCACAGTGGTAGCCACTAAAATATTGATGCGGTTCTTCCTAAAATCCTCGGCTATCTCCAACCGTCTTTTTTTAGACATCTGTCCATGAAAAACTTCTACCCGGAATTGAGTAAATACTTTTTTTAATCTCTCATACATCTGATTCAAAGAATGAATATCTTGAAGTCTGGACTCCTCAATAACAGGGTAAATTATGTAAGCCTGCCTTCCTTCTTTCAATTTATCTTTGATAAAGCTGTATACCCACTCTCTATTTTCTTGATCTACAACAATAGTCTGAGGCTGGCAACGATTGGGTGGGAGTTCCTTTATAAGAGAAAGATCTAAATCTCCATAGATAGATAAAGCTAGACTCCGAGGAATGGGAGTAGCGCTCATAATCAAACAATCAGGATTTTTACCTTTTTTAGGTAAAAGGGCGCGTTGTGCTACCCCAAACTTATGTTGTTCATCTATAACCACCAAACCTAAATTTTTAAATTCTACATTTTCATCAAGAAGAGAATGGGTACCTACAACAATCTCAGTCTTTCCTTCCTTTAAAGAAGTTATGATTTTTTCTCTCATCTTTTTAGAAAGAGAAGAAACTAAAATATCTACTCTAAATCCTAAAGGAGCTAGAATACTTTGGAGAGCCTGATGATGCTGAAAAGCCAAAATTTCAGTAGGAACCATAACTGCAGCTTGATACCCTGAATGAACACATACTCCTATAGCGAAAATAGCTACAGCAGTTTTACCTGAACCTACATCTCCCTGAAGGAGACGATGCATAGGATAGGGTTTTTTCATATCTTCAAGGATTTGAACAAGTGCTTCTTCTTGAGAAGAAGTGAGAGAAAAATCAAACCTTCTTCTAATCTCCTCTATAAAATCTTTATCTACCTTAAATGGTATTCCCTTAGTTAAGACTCTCCTTGCTTTTCTTAAGTAAACCATGATTTGAGAAAAGAACAGTTCTTCAAATATAAATCTTTCTCTAGCTAAATTAGCATCTTGAAATGTGGAAGGATAGTGAATATTTTCTAAAGCCTCTCTTATATTAGGAATTTTTCTCTCCTCTCTTATGTAGAAAGGAAGGGGATCAAGAAGCTGGGAAGAAAACTTCTTTAACCCTTCAAAGATTATCTTCCGCATCCTTCTCTGAGTAATTCCCTCTACAAGGCGATAGAAACCCACAATTCTCCCAAAGTTAAAAGAATCTACTGAAGAAAACTTCTCATACTCAGGAGAGATAAATTGAATACTCCCTTTAAAGAGAGTAGCTTTCCCATAGAGGAAGAGTTCATCTCCTACATTTATATAATCTCTAAGATAAGGCTGATTAAACCATACACAGTTTAAGAAACCACTTCCATCGGAAACAACTGCTTCGAAGAGCTTTCTACCAAATAGAAAACGCTTAACTCCCCTTACATTCCTTGCCATAACTTTCCCTTTTACTAAAAAATGAACACCTTCTTTTATCTCTTTGATAGGAGTTATGTAGCGCCTGTCTTGATAGCGCAAGGGAAAATAATAAAGTAAATCTTTTCCACTATAAATTTCTAATTTTGCTAAAGTATTAGCTAATTTTGAACCTATCCCTTTTATGTAACGCAAAGAAAGGTCCTGCATAGTTAAGAGATACTCTTTACTAAATTACCCTCCACAGAAAATTTTTTGTCTAAAAATTTTTCACAAACCCAAATGTTAGTTAAGGTATGTAAGGTAATTTGAGATGTAAGAAATTCTCCCCCTAGGAAAGCCATATAGGGAATAAGATGATCGGCAAGGTGTCTGTCGCAGGCAGCTCCACTTTCTATTTCTTCTTTAAGTTTTGCTACTGCTTGGTAAGCTACTTTCTCTGCTGATTTACCTTTTTCTCCTAAACTATTACTGAAGAGGATAGTATTTTCAAAATAAGCACAGAGGTAAATCTCTGAACCAGAAGAGAAAGTATCAGTGTAAAAAAATCTTTCTTCAATCTCTAAATTGGGGTAAGTTTCTTTCAACAACTCCCTGGCTTTATAGAGTTGTCTTTGAGCTACATTTTTCTCCTTTAGAGAAGAAGAAGCAATACTTGTTATAGATACTTTAATAAAGCAGCCTCTTTGGGTAAAGTTAATACTTCCTAAGTCACTTTTTTTTACCCTTAAAGAAACCTGACCTCCTCCTTTAGGATAATATCCTCTCCTCATTACCTGGAGATGAGCATTTATGCCTAGAAGAGGAAATACCACTTTGGAATAGAAATCTACAGGAGGAGCCCATTTTCCTGCTGTTCCTCCTATTACTTTTAAGGTTACCTCTTTATTTAAAATTACAATCGGTAAAAGAATTGCTTGAATAATTAATCCAACAGAAGCGGCTGTCTCTGTTTTTAAAAAGATAGAGGAAGCCTTAACTTCTGAGGAAGGGGAAAAACGAATTCTCTGGGAACCAAGAAAAGCTCCTTGGCAGGAAGCAGCAAACATTTTCTGAAAAGCTTGAATCACATACAGATGTTGAGTTGCTAGCCCAGGGTTTTTTCTTTTCTTTCTTATATTAAATATCTCTATTTCCTCTCCTAAGATAGTAGAAAGCCCTAAAGCCGTTCTTAAGATCTGACCTCCCCCCTCGAGATAAGACCCATCTATAGAAATCATTTTTTCTTTTCCTTGATGTAGTCTCTTATTATCTTAGCATGATCAAAGGCTATTTTCTTAGGCAAACTATCTAATCTAAAAACTTGAGCATCTTTAGCATCAGAGGAAGAAAGAAGACGGCCTCTCCCCTTTCCTACAAACACTACGGAGACAGTATGAAATCGAGGATCCCGGTTAGGATTAGAATAAACTTTAAACTGTTTAAAGTTTACAAAATCTAAATTCGTCTCCTCCTTTACTTCTCTTTTTACCGCTTCTTCCACACTCTCACCGTAATCTAGGAATCCTCCAGGAAGAGCCCAACCAAAAGGGGGATTGCTTCTTTCTATCATCACAATCCCTCCAGCAAATTCTACTATTCCATCTACAGTAAGAAAAGGACCTTGACATACCTTCTTGGTGATATAATCTAAGTACCCCAAAAGATTCTTTTTAAAAGCTGTCAACGCTTGAAGAGAAGCAAGAACGAAAACAATCTTTTTAAGAGATGGCTTTTCGATTTCTCTTAAGTAACGAAACACCTCTTGAGCCATTATCTTAGCAGAGAGGAAATAAGAAAGTTTGCCTGTCCCACATCCTAAAGCACAGAAAGAAAGAGAATGAATACGTTTGCTCTGAGCTAACCATAAAGTAGCAGCAGTGGCTTTTCTAATTACCTCTTCGTTAGTTTTAAAGTCTAATCCCATAGTTACTGCATGAATCACATATTTAGCCTTCAATGCGCCAGCCCTAGTAATAATAGCCTCCCCCTTTTTTGCTGGAGCGTGTTTTTGAGCCTCTCTTTCAATTGTTTTCCCACCCTTTCTCTTTATAGCGCTAGCTACCCCTCCTTCCATAAAAAAATGTGTATTAGCAGAGTTAACTATTGCCTCGGTATTTACCTCAGTAATATCCGCCTTAACTACCTTAATCTCCACCCCTTTTATAAACATCTTTCCTCCCTTCTAGATTCTAGATAAGCCTTAGCTACCCGGTAAGCTTCTCTCTTGTTCTTCACATTTCCCAAAGCTTGCTCCTCTCTAATTTTAGCAAGTATCTCTCCCACTAAAGGAGAGGGAGCTAAGTTAAACTTTTTCATTATATCAAATCCATCCACTACCTTAGGTAAAGGTTTCTTTTTCCTTTCATTAAAGTAAAAATCAATAAGTTTAAACATTACTCTCTCATGGATTAGTCTCTTCTCTCTGTTAGTGAGTGGTCCTCTGGTAGCGCGCCAGTCCGCTAAAGATAAAAGAATAACCGAAACTCCTTCCTCTTCAGTATCTCTAAAAAATCTATAAATTGCCCTCTGAGAGGGAAAAATCTCTCCTGCTAAGTAACCTGGCCTTAAGTGCCAAAAAATCAACTTCCTAAGAACTTCTTTCTCTTTTACTGAGAGTTTAATTTCTTGAGCAAACTCCTGAGCAAGTTCTGCTCCTATTTTCTCGTGAGTATGAAATATAGTTTTTTTACCTTTGACCCCTTTCGCAAAAGGTTTACCAATATCGTGAAGAAGACAGGCAAGTTTTAAAATGTGAATTCTCTTTCTATTTTTAGCCAACTCCTGATTAAGGTAATCTACTATCTCTGAAGACTTAACCAACCTTCGTCGGTAAAGAATTTCAAAGCGGGAAAGTGTTTGAAGAGAATGTTCCCAAACATCTAAATGATGATATCCGCCTTGATATACCCCTCGAGACTTCCTTATAGAAGGAATGATTTCATCAAGGATAAAGAGGTCACTCATTTTTTTTATTATCGAATAACTGTAGTGGCTATCTAAAATTTTGAACAACTCTTCGTTTATTCGCTCAGGAGATACTTTTTTTAACAATGCCTTGTGTTTTTTTAAAAACTTAAGAGTCTGCGTTTCTATCCGCAAGTTATACCTCGCCCATAAGCTAAAAGCTCTTAAGATTCTTAAAGGATCTTCTAAAATAACTTCTTCACTTACTGCTCTTATAATTTTCTTTCTCAAATCCCTGATAGCTTTCAAGCGATCAATCACCTGAACGTGAGGAAAGCGATTTACATTTAGAAGTAAGGTATTTATAGAAAAATCTCTCTTTAAAAGGTCCTCTTCTAAATTACTTCCCTTTAACTGAGAAAAATCGTAGTGATAAGTATTCTCTTTTCTCTTTACAATTACCCGATAGGTTCTTTCCTCTTTATCTAATACGATCCACTTGCAGTTTATCTTTTGAGAAAAAGCAATGGAAAACTCTTCAGCATTCCTTTCAACAATAAAATCAAAATCAAAATTCTCTCCTCTTTTTAGATAGAGGTCTCTTAAAAAACCTCCTACCAAATATACATTTACTTTCGTCTCGTTAGCTAATCTCTTTATAGAAAAAAGGTAAGGAATACTTGCTACCTTATCTTTTATTTGCATAAAAGGTGGGTTAAAAGTATACTAACTCTGCATCTAAACTCTCTAAATCTAAAATGACCAAGGAAGATTTCTCAGTAAGCCATCCACAAGCCTCTCCAGGATTTATAAGGAGCTTACCATCAACTTTCTCTATTCGAGGATGGTGGGTGTGACCAAATATAATTATCTGAGCATCAACAGAGATGAACTGATGGGTAACAGCAATTTTCTTCTCCTGAGCCTCCCAAAGTAGAGGTGGCGGCTTTATCCGTCCTCCAGATCTTTTACTCAATCCTTCCTTTTCTCCATCGTTGTTCCCAAAAACTCCTGCCCAATCACATCTCAACTTTTGGAAAGGATCTAGAGAAAAAGGAGCAATAAAATCTCCGGCATGAAACACAAAATCAACTTCGTGTTCGTTAAATATCTTAACTGCTTCTCTAATCTTTACTAGGTTGTCATGAGTATCGCTAATAATCCCTATCTTCATAATCCCTGTTCTAATCTTCTAAATACCTCTTCTTCAACAAAGACAGGAGAGTTAGTTCTCACTGCCAAAGCTATGCTGTCTGAGGGACGAGCATCTACAACTTTGGTACCTTCTTTAGTAATTAAAAAAAGTTTAGCATGGAAAGTACTATCTACCAACTTATCAATGACCACTTTCTCTAACCTAACCTCTAAAGCATCGAATAAAGACTTCATCAAGTCATGAGTAAGAGGCCGAGGGGGCATAAATCCACTCAACTTCATTCTCACTGCCAAAGCTTCGGTTAAACCAATTACAATAGGAAGGGTTTTTGAGCCATTTTTTTCTCTTAAGACAATTATCTGCTCTCTTTTTTCCTCGTCAATAATGATTCTGGATAACTCTACCTCAATCATTTTACTTTTTTACTCAAAATATCCCTTAACTCCCTCATAAATTGATTTACATCTTTAAACTGACGATATACAGAAGCAAACCTTACGTAAGCTACGTCATCAATCTGGGAAAGTTTTTCCATCACTAGTTCTCCTATATAGCGAGAATCTACTTCCTGATCAAACTTCTTCTGAATCTCCTTTTCTATATCGGAAACAAGTTTATCTAATCTTTCCACACTTATTGGCCTTTTCTGGCAGGCTTTAAGTAACCCCTCCAGAATCTTCTGACGACTGAAGGGCTCACGACGTCCATCTTTTTTTACTACCATAAGAGGAATTTTCTCCACATACTCATAAGTAGTAAACCTCCTCCCACAATTTAAGCATTCCCTCCTTCTTCTTATAGAAGCTCCCTCTTGAGTCTCCCGAGAATCAACTACTTTATCCTCATTATGGTTACAGTAAGGACACCTCATCTAAACTGATTTTTTGGAAAGCTTTCTCAACTTAATCTTTCCTTCCTTTAAAAACTGTTCAGCCATCTTATCCGGGTAACTATCCCGATAAATTATCTCCTTTATCCCTGCGTTTATAATCATCTTAGCACAGATACTACAGGGAGCGCAAGTAACATATAAACTACTCCCCTTTACAGAAACACCATGGAAAGCGGCTTGAAGAAGAACATTCTGTTCAGCATGCAACCCTCGGCATAACTCGTGCCTCTCTCCTGAGGGAACTTTTAACTTTTCTCTCAAGCATCCTACTACTTCACAGTGCTCTAACCCTCGAGGAGCTCCATTATAACCAGTAGCTAAAATTCTCTTATCTTTAACTAAAACTGCACCTACTTTTCTTCTTAAACAAGTAGAACGTCGTGAAACTAGTTCAGCTACACTCATAAAGTAAGTATCCCAATCAGGCCGACTACTCTTTCCCATTAAATTCAGGATAAAGAGGGAACTTTTCCAATAATTCGTGAACTTCTTTCCTTATTTTATCCAACTTTTGAGAGTCACTCCGATACCTAACAGCTCTATCTATAAAATCACAAATCATCTCCATTTCTTTTTCTTTCATTCCTCGGGTAGTTACTGCAGGAGTTCCTATTCTTATCCCGCTGGTAATTTTCGGAGGATTGGGATCAAAAGGTATAAGGTTCTTATTTACAGTAATATCTACCTTCTCTAAAATATCAGCGCACTCTCTACCTGTTAAATTCTTGGGACGCAAATCCACTAAGAATAGGTGAGTATCTGTACCTCCACTTACTATGCGATAACCTCTCATCTCCAAAAAGTTTGCGAAAGCTCTTGCGTTATCCAAAATTTTTCTCTGATACTCCTTAAATTCATCAGTAAATGCTAACCCAAAGGCAACTGCTTTAGCAGCAATTATATGCATAAGAGGACCACCTTGAACACCAGGAAATACCGCACTATCAATTTTTTTAGCAAACTCTTTTCTACAGAGAATAAACCCTGCTCGTGGCCCCCTTAACGTCTTATGTGTAGTAGAAGTTACAAAATCTGCTAAAGGAGTAGGGTTAGGATAAAGTCCTGCTGCTACCATCCCAGCAAAGTGAGCCATATCTACTAGAAGGAGTGCTCCTACTTTATCACAAATTTTACGAAACTTTTCAAAGTCAATTATCCTAGGATAAGCACTAGCTCCAGCAATAACTAGCTTGGGCTTATGTTTTAAAGCTAACTCTTCTATCTCATCGTAATCCAGAGGCTCAGTTTCACGATTCAACCCGTAAGCTATCACATTGTAAAATTTTCCACTAAAATTCAAGGGATGACCATGAGAGAGATGTCCTCCACAAGCTAAATCCATAGCTAAAATTGTTTCTCCCACTTTTAGGGTAGCTAACATTACCGCCATGTTTGCTTGTGTCCCTGAATGCGGTTGAACGTTAGCATGCTCGGCGCCAAATAGTTTTTTTACTCTCTCTCTAGCCAAATCTTCAACCTCATCGACAAATTGACAACCTCCATACCAGCGAGCACGGGGATAACCTTCAGCATACTTATTAGTAAGAGGGGAACTGGCAGCCTCTAAAACTGCTAAAGGTGCGAAATTTTCACTAGCAATAAGCTCGATTTGAGTCTTCTGCCTTTTGACTTCTCTTAAGATACTCTTGTATACTTGAGGATCGACATCTTTAAGGTAGTCAAACACTCTCTTCCTCCTCTATCAACCTAATTTTTCTTACCCGACGCAGGTGTCTACCACCCTCAAACTCTGTATTTAACCATCGCCAGACAATTTTTTTTGCTAAAAAAAGAGTTAAAAATCCTGCACCTAACACAATGATATTGGTATCGTTATGTCTCCTACTTAAAGCTGCTGTCTTTAGGTTGTAAACCAAGCCTGCTCTTACTCCCTTAACTTTATTAGCGCAAATACTACTACCTATACCGGTATAACAGATAATAATCCCTTTATTTACTCTTCTATCTCTTACCGCCTTAGCCAAAGGGTAAACATAATCAGGGTAATCACAAGGCTCGTTGGAATAGGTTCCGTAATCAACCACAGATACATTTTTTGTTTTTAAGAAATCAATTAGAACATTCTTTAGTTTAAATCCACGATGATCACTAGCTATTCCTACTCTCATATTTTCCTATAACCAATCTCTTAACTCTAAAATTGCCTTCTTTATTAACTCATAAACTTGGAAGTAAACTTCATAAGGCTTACCCATTGGATCAGGTATATCTTTTTCCATATCTAAAGGTAAAAATTTCTTCAGACAAAAAACTCTTGGCTCAGAAGTAGGCTCTAACTTCACAATGTGTTCTTTCTGGACATCACTCATAGTAAAGACTAAATCTGAGGAAAGAATGGTTTTTCTATCTAACCGTTTAGATTTATGATCTTCCAAAACTATACCTTCCTCTCTTTTTAGAATTTCCGCTACAGCAGGAGATAAAGGAGAGCCTTCTAAAGGATGAAGCCCCCTAGAAATAATTTCGTAACGCTGAAAGGTATGTGGGTTATACTCAGAGAGGTATTTTTTCAAAAGGTGTTCTCCCATTACTGAACGACAGGTATTCCCTGTACATACAAAAACGATTCTCTTTTTTACATAGATATCTACTATTTCTTTAACAGAAATCGCCCCTTCTCTTAAAATTTTAAAAGGATGATAAGTTAAATCTATTACTGTAGAAGGCTTAAAGTAAACAGGAGGACCAGCATCAACAATTAAATCTATATTCCCATCGAATTTTTCTTCCACCTCCTTAGCACTCACTGCTTCTTTCTCTCCGCTTAGGTTAGCGGAAGGTAGATAAACAGGAGAGCCTACTACCCGAAGAATCTCTGCTAAGATCTTATGATCAGGAACTCTCACTCCTATTTTCTCTCCTTCCTTAGAGTAATACACTATAGTAAGAGGCCCTGGCCAGTATTTTTCTAACAAGCGGTATCCATAAGGAGGAAGAACTGAAAGAAACGAAAGAGCTTTCTCTACATCAGGTATATGTAAACTAAAAGGTTTATTAGAATCTCTGTGTTTAATCTGGTACAATCTCTCTACTGCTGACTTATTAGTGGGAAGGACAGCTAAACCGTAAACAGTTTCCGTAGGAAGAGCAACTATCCCTCCTCTTGTAAGAATCTCTTTTACTTCCTTCCCTAAAAACGAAATGTCCTGACAAGCTAAGGCATCTAATCTTTTCATCTTTTGAACTTTTCTTCTATCCGCCTAACAATCTTTGTGTAATCCTTATAGAAGAGAGCGAGTATCTTTAAAGAAAATATTATTCCATTAATAAATCCCTTCTTACCTATTCCTGTAGATACTAAGCCAATTCCCTTAGGAACTTCAACAATGGAAAAAAGGCTTTCTACTCCCTTTAAAGGACCGGAATCTAAGGGCACTCCAATAACAGGGATATCTAAATAGGAGGCGACAATTCCAGGTAAAGCAGCAGAGAGTCCTGCGCAAGCAATAACAATCTTTATACCTTCTTTTTTAGCATGTTTACAAAAATTTTGCAGTTTATAAGGAGAGCGATGAGCAGAAATTACTTCTAATCGATAAAGACAACCTGCCTCCTTTAAAAGATTTAATGCCTCTCCTAATCTCTCTAAGTCTGACTTACTACCTAAAAGAATAGCAATTTTAGGCTTTTCTTTTCTTCTCATATTTCCCTTAATTTTATCTTCTCATGATAAAAATTTCAATCCTTTATTTCCTATATCTCGACGATAATGCATCCCTTCAAAGTAGACCTTTTTTATAGCAGAGTAAACTTTCTCCTGAGCTTTACGAAAATCAGAATCCAATCCTACAATATTAAGCACTCTTCCTCCATTAGTGACAAAAAATGTATTTCCTGTTTGGCTATCGAAAACCTTCTTTGTTCCTGCATGAAATACAAGGATATCTTCTTGCTTCTCTAAACTTTCTAAGCCATTAATTACCTTCCCTTTCTCGTATTTACCAGGATAACCTCCAGAAGCTAAAACTACACAGATACAGAAACGTTGATCCCAAACTAAATTTATATTCTTTAATCTTCCTTCGATGTTAGCTAATATAACTTCTACTAAATCACTCTTCAGTTTAGGTAGAATTGCTTGCGTCTCCGGATCACCAAAACGCACATTAAACTCCAGCACATAAGGTTCTCCATTAGCAATCATTAACCCTAGATAAATAATCCCCTTATAAACCTTATTCTCCTTCTTTAGCCCCTTAACCAAAGGAGAGAGAATTTTATCTTCAATTTTTGAAAAAAGTAAATCCCCTATTAAAGGGGCGGGAGCATATGCTCCCATTCCTCCTGTATTGGGTCCTTGATCGTTATCAAATACAGGTTTATGATCCTGAGAAGTCACTAAAGGCAAAAATGTATCGGTATCTAAAAAGGCTAATAGAGATGCCTCCTCTCCTTCTAAAAAATCCTCAACTACAACTTTTTCTCCTGCTGCTCCAAACTCTTTCTTAACCATTATTCGCTCTATAGCTTCCCTAGCTTGGGAAAGGTTGTGGCAAATAATTGCTCCTTTCCCTCCTGCTAACCCGTCAGCTTTAACTACACAGGGGAAATCACATCTTTCTATATAGCTAAATGCCTTACCAGAATCATCAAAAATCTCAAACTCTGCAGTAGGTATTCCATATTTTCTCATAAATTGCTTGGCAAAAACTTTACTTCCTTCCAAAATAGCTACGTCTTTTGTAGGACCGAAAATTTTTAACCCTCTCTTAGTAAATTCATCTACAATACCTTCTACTAAAGGAGCCTCTGGACCTACAACAGTAAGGTCAATTCCCTCTCTTAAAGCGAATTTTGCTATTCCTTCTATATCTTGAGGTTGGATATCCACATTTTCTGCAAGAAGAGCTGTGCCTCCATTACCAGAAGCGCAGAATACCTTATCTACGTAGGAAGAATTCTTAATCTTATAAACTAAGCAGTGCTCTCGCCCTCCTCCTCCTATCACCAAGACCTTCATCCTTCCTCCCATTTAAACAAATTTTATCTTCTCCTTTGCCTTTATTACCTCTCCAATAATATAAACAGGATAAAATTTTCGGAGAGTATTTACGATTTTTTTAACACTCTTTCTGTCCACTACTAGAACCATCCCTATACCCATGTTAAATACTGAATACATCTCTCTATCATCTATATTAGCTTTCTCTTGAATAATTTTAAAAATTTTAGGAACAGACCAGCTCCCTCTTTTTACTATCGCGCCATAACCAGGAGGAATTATCTTAGTGAACTTGGTGTAAAAAGCTCCCCCAGTAATATGAGCAATTCCTTTAATTTTAGAAAAGTATCTCTTATTATTTAAAAGATTACAAATAGCTCTTACATAAATACGAGTGGGCTTAAGTAACTGTTGAGCATAATATTTTATTTCTTTTTTAGAAAAGACTCTTCTTACCAGAGAGAAGCCATTGGAGTGTAATCCATTAGAAGCTAACCCCACCAATAAATTCCCTTCGCAAATACTTCTGCCATCAATTATTTTCTCTCTGCTAACTACTCCTAAACAAAAACCAGCTAAGTCGTACTCATCTTTTTTATACATACCTGGCATCTCTGCAGTTTCTCCACCTATAAGGAAGCAGCTCGCTTCCCTTAGAGCTTTTTTTATTCCTATTAAAACTTCTCTTAAAACTAAAATATTTAGTTTTCCACAAGCAATGTAATCAGAAAAGAAAAGAGGAGTTGCTCCTAAACAAATGATATCGTTAACATTCATCGCTACTAAATCTATTCCGACGCTACGGTGGTAGTTAAGGTATTGTGCGATTTTTAGTTTTGTTCCTACTCCATCACAGGAAGAAACAAGAAGAGGATTTTTGTATTTCTCGATTACTTTTTTTAAAGGAAAGAAAGAGCCAAAAGCAGAAATTCTCTCCATCCTTCTTTCTGGAAAAAGTTTTTTAATTACATCTACTAAATTTTCTCCTTTTTTTATATCTACTCCACAACTTTTATAAGTTAGTTTTTTCCTAACCATGGCTAAAATAGTTTACCACATTCTCAAATATCTTCCTCCCAAAAGGATAGGTTGTATCTTTCTCCCAATGAGGATGATGGTGAGGAAAAAGAAACCTTTCAGGATGAGGCATAAGCCCTAAGACTCTTCCTGTAGAATCACTTATTCCTGCAATGCCGTTTAAAGAGCCGTTAGGATTATAAGGGTAAGGAGCTAGTTTACCACTTTTGTCAACATACCTTAAAACTACCTGGTTATTATCTTCTATCTCCTTTAAAGTAGAAGAGTCAGCGTAGAATTTACCTTCCCCATGAGCTACCGGTAAAGTTATCAAAGGAGGAAGATCTTTAAACCATAAGGAAACAGCGGAAGAAGAGGTCACCTTAAGGTAAACCCATCTATCTTCAAAACGTCCGGAGTCGTTAAAAGTAAGAGTAGCTTTCTGACGAAAATCTAGGTGGGGTAGAATGCCACTTTTTAGAAGAATCTGAAAACCGTTACATATCCCTAAGATAAGCCCTCCCTTGCTTAAAAACTTTTCTATCTCTTCTTTAAACCAGAGAAGAATCTCTAAAGAGAAAATCTTCCCTGCCCCTAAGTTATCTCCATAGCTAAATCCTCCAGGTAAACAAAGAATCTGGTAGCTAGTGATGTTTTTCTCTTCCTTTACTCTATTGATATGGTAAAGGTAGGTATCTGCTCCTGCTAACCGAAAGGCAAACTCTGTCTCTTTATCACAGTTAGTACCTGCTGTTCTTAAAATTAATACCTTGGGTCTCATCGAAATTCCTTAAAAGTACTAAGCCATGCTTCTCTTGCTTCATCCACACTAATATTAATAATCTCCTTACCGTTGATATTATAAAAAATTATTCTTTCTTCAGAAGAAGTGCATCCTATAAGCCCTAAGGGAACTCCCTGCATTACTTTTTGGAAACTTTCTCTTTTATCTCTTCTGACTTCTACGATAAACCTTGTAGGTGACTCAGAAAATAGAATTTCATAACTCAGCATCCCTATGCTATGAGGAACTTCCTTTAAAAAAATACTTGCACCTTTATTGCCTCCTATACACATCTCCGAAATTGCTACTCCTAACCCTCCTTCAGAACAATCATGACAGGACTCTACTAAATCTTTCTCAATTGCTTGGCTTACTCTTAAAAAAATCTCTTTTGCATAATCTCTTACTTTGGGTATGCATCCTCCCTCTATTTTTAAATTTCTAAAGTACTCAGAAGCTCCTAACTCAGGGTAAGTGGCGCCCACAATATAGATTAAATTACCAGAGTTTTTAAAATAATTCTTTAATATTCTGCGCCAATCACTGATAATAGAAACTGCCGAGATAAGAAGGGTACCTGGAATAGAAATCCTTTTGTTTCCCACTAAATACTCATTAAAAAGGCTATCTTTACCAGAGATAAACGGCGTTGAAAACTTTACAGCAAAATCATAGCAAGCAAAACTTGCTCTTACTAAACCTGCCAAAATTCGCTCATCGTTGGGAGAACCCCAGCTGAAGTTATCTAAAAGGGAAATCTTTTTTAACTTTCCTCCTACACAAATTACATTCCTTATTGCCTCATCGATGGAAAGAGCTGCCATCCAGTAAGGGTCAATATCAGAATAGAAAGGATTTATTCCTAACCCCACTGCAACACATTCTTCACTCTCCAAATCTGGTCGTATTACACTGGCATCACTTACCGCAAACTTTTCCTGATTGAGAATAGGTTTAACTACGCTGGCTCCTTGAACTTCGTGATCATATTCAGTAACAATCCAATCCTTAGGAGATACATTGAGAGAAGCTAACAGTTGCTTCAAATCTTGGGCATAATCCAACTTCTCTTTTAACTTAACATCTTTTTCTTCTCTCTTAATCCATACTGCTTTCTTCTTAAAGCGAGGAATACGAAAAAGAAAATCCATATCCAGCTGACATACCTTTTTATCTTGATAAAAAAGAGTCAATTTTCTATCAGAAGTCACTTCTCCAATTACCGTTAACTCTACTTCCTCACGATCAAACACTTCCTTTAATTCCTTTAACTTTTCCTTTTGTGTAAATATAACCATCCTCTCCTGAGATTCAGAAATCCAAATCTCGGTATAAGTCAAACCTCTATATTTTAGAGGAACTCTATCTAAATAGACTTTTGCTCCCCACTCTTTAGACAACTCACTAACTGCACTACTTAATCCTCCTGCTCCACAATCAGTTATAGCAGAAAATAAATCTTTATCCCTTGCTCTAAGGAGAGCCTCCATAAGTTTCTTTTCCTCAATAGGGTTGCCAATCTGCACTGCACTCCTTAAACTTACCGTATCCTCCGCCAGCTCTGTAGAGGAAAAAGTAGCCCCATGAATTCCATCGCGTCCTGTCTTTGCTCCACAGAGGATAATTAAATCTCCTGGCTTTACCTCTTTAAATGACTTCTCTTTAGGTATCAGCCCCAGAGTGCCACAGTAAACTAAAGGATTACCTAAAAACCGCTCATCAAAGATTACCGCTCCTCCAATAGTAGGAATGCCCATTTTATTCCCATAATCTCTTACTCCCTTTACCACTCCTTTTATAATCCTTTTAGGATGCAATACTCCTTTAGGTAAGTCTTGATAAGAAATCTGCCAAGGAGCAAAGCAAAAAACATCTATAGAAGCTACTGGCTTGGCGCACCGCCCTGTACCTAAAATATCTCTTATCACTCCTCCGATACCTGTAGAAGAGCCGCCATAGGGTTCTAAACTGGAAGGATGGTTGTGAGTTTCTATCTTAAAACAAAGATTAAAGGTTTGATTAAAGTTTACTATACCAGCATTATCTTCAAATACAGACACACATTCACAAGAATTTATCTGGTAGGTAGCTTTCATTACTGTACTCTTCAGAAGATTATCAATTCTCTGCTTCTTTAAGAGATTATAATTTCTATCTCTTTCCTCATACTCAATTATTCCCCTAAAAGTCTTATGGGCACAATGTTCTGACCAAGTCTGAGCAATAGTCTCTAGTTCACAATCGGTGGGGTTTCTTTCTAAATTTTTAAAGTAATCTTTAATTACCTTCATCTCATCTAAATTTAGAGAAAGAAAGTTCTCTTTAGAAACTTTCTCTAGTTCTTCGTCATTCATATCTAAGATATTTATAACTTTGAGATTAAATTCATACTCTTTTCCTAAAAAGCTATCTAGAGTATCTAAATTCTTAAACTGCTCGTATTCTACCAAGTGCTCAATCAAAGGATTATAAAGTAAACGTGGGGCTAAAGATAGAATATCTTCTCTTTTTAAATCAGGAAACTTATAAAAACGAGCAGTTCTGGTATTTTTCGTCTTTATATTTAAATCCTGGAGAGCTTTGTTTAGAGAAATAGCTACCTCATCACATACTCCAGGATGGTAGGTAATAATAATTTCATTATCTTGAGGTTTATCTTTAAATAAACAATTAGCTATAGTATAGGTTTCTGTAATCCTATCAATAAGAAGTAAAGAGGCAATTTTTTCTACTGTAGAACGATCAAAATCGCCTTCTATCAGATAAATTTTTCTCAACTCTAGAGATGGTAATCTTTCTAAGTAAAGGTATTCTTTGATCTGATAAGCTAGATCTTTTAGATTTTTATCCTCTTTGGAAAAAACATCTATTCGCCAGACCATAGACAAGATTTTTTAACCTTTGAGGGAATTAAGCAAAAATTCGCTTGTAGATTTTATCTATCCTCTTAAGATGTTCGTAAGGGTTAATTATCTCTTCTAACTCCTTGGTAGTCAAATACTTCCTAATACGCCTATCTTTAAAAATTTGCGTCTTGAAATCTAAACCTTGATTAACTACCTTTAGAGAGATGTCCTGAACCAAATCATAAGCTTTGACACGAGGAAGGCCTTTCTCCATCAACTTAAGGAGAAGTTTCTGAGAGTAAATTAGTCCTCGGTTCAATTCAATATTTTTAAGCATATTCTGGGGATTCACTCTAAGGTTTTTCACTATCTCAATCATCTTCTGAATCATATAATCCAAAACTATAGTAGCATCAGGAATAATTATTCGCTCCCCCGAAGAGAGAGAAATATCTCTTTCGTGCCATAAGTTTATATTCTCAAAGGCAGTAATCATATATCCTCTAAGAAGGCGAGCTAACCCACATATCCTTTCGCTTACGATGGGATTCTGCTTGTGAGGCATACTAGAGGAACCTTTTTGCCCCTTATAAAAAGGTTCTTTAGCTTCCTCAACCTCAGTACGGTGGAGATGCCTTACCTCGGTAGCAAACCTCTCTAGTGTTGCTCCTATTAAAGCTAAAAGAGAAAGATAGTAAGCAAATCTTTCCCGAGAAACAATTTGAGTAGAGATAGGACTATAATTTATACCTATCTTTTTGCAAATATATTCCTCTATCCTCGGCTGTAAATAGGCAAAAGTTCCCACTGCTCCGGAAATCTTTCCTGTACAGACAAACCTTAAACTTTTCTGAAGTAGCTGATACTCTTCTTTTAGGTCGTTGTAAAGATAAGCAAACTTCAATCCAAAGCTATAAATTTCTGCATGTACCCCATGGGTCCTTGCTACACATAAAGTATTTTTAAATTTAAATGCTTTCTTTTTAACTTCTCCCATAAGGAGAGTTAAATCACTTAAGATAATTTTAGTAGCATCTTTTATCTGCCAAGCTAAAGTAGTATCTAACAAGTCGCTAGAAGTAAGACCAAAGTGTAAGTATTGGGAATATCGGCCTAAAGAAGAAGATATTTGGTTTATGAAAGCTACAATATCATGGTGGGTTTGCTCCTCTATCTCTTTTATTTTCTTAAGAGAAAGCTTTGTCTTTTTACGAATTACCTTACTTACTCCTTTAGGAATTTGATTAAATTTTTCCTGAGCCTCGCAGAGAAGAATTTCTATCTCTAAAAAACGCCTGAATTTTTCTTCATCTTTCCAGATAGCTCCTATTTTTTTGGGAGTATACCTTTCTATCATCGGGTTATATTATCAAAATAATCTATCTACGTCAAACTATTTTCCTTCCTAACTTAGAAAAGAAACTAATCCCTTCCTTATGAGCATCACCGCTACTGCTACAAGAAGAAGAGAGGTTATTTTGGAAATAGCTCTTGTACCTCTCTTTCCTAAGATATTGAGAAAGAATTCAGAGAAATAAAAAATTATTCCTGCTAAGGCTAAATTTAGAACAAGTGATAAAATAACTACTCCTAACCCAAAACGGGGCAAAAGCACCAAGGAAAGAGTAAGAACACAAGGACCTGCCAAAAGAGGTGTTCCCAGAGGAACCACTCCTAAATCATCTCCCCATACTTCCGTGCTATCCTTATACACTAAAATATCTCTTATGGCTAAAATAAAGAGTACCGCTCCCCCACCTATATAAAAATCCTCCACCTTTATCCCTAAGAATTTAAAAATATGTCTACCTGCGAATACAAAAAACACTGTTATCCCCAAAGCAGTAAGAACTGAGTGTTGAATAACTCGGTGTTTTTCTTCCCTATTCAAGTTCTTAGTAAAATTTATAAATATGGGAAGCACTCCTAAAGGGTCTAAGGCGAAAAAAAGAGCTACAGAAGAAAAAAATATATTCTTAACCATTTTCCTCCAATTTCTTTATCTCTTCTTTTATACGTTCAATCCTCGCCTGAGGGGGAGGGTGACTACTTAAGAAAACAAAAGGACGAACTTCACCTTCTCTTTTTAACTTCTCTAACAGAATAACTGCTCCTTGAGGACTAAATCCTGCTTTGTAGGCATACTTTACTCCTAAATAATCAGCCAAAAATTCATCCTGACGAGAATATCCCAAGGATATTACATTATAAATTACCTCTAATCCCTTCCTAATGTTTATATACTCAGGATTTTTTAGAGCTAAACTTAAAATTAGTTGCATTCCTAAAGAAGCTTGCAATCTTTTTAAAGCATGACGGGCACAGATATGACCTACTTCATGACCTAAACAAAAGGCAAGCTCATCCCTTCCTACTCTATCTATAAGACCTCGGTTTACAAACACATATCCTCCGGGAAGAGCAAAAGCATTAATTTCTTCTTCGTCAAGGATATAGAAATGATAGTTTAGAGAGCTTCTATCGCAAACCTTAGCTATCCTCTCTCCTATCTCTTGGAGGTAGCGATTAAGATTTTTGTCCTTTACCAACTTCTTGCTGTTTAATATTTGGGAAGCTAAATTTTTCCCCAATAAAATTTCTGTATTTTCATCTATAAAGTAGAATTCTCTCCTCTGAGTAGCAGGATTATAGATAGTTACACAACCGTAAAGAAAAACTACCAAAGTAAATAAAACAATCTGCCTCATCAATGAATTACTGTTATCTGGTAAGGAATACTTATAATGATTTCTGGACCATTATACTCTCTTATTCTACCAGTAACTTCTACTATCTTTCCCTTATAAAAAGTTAAGGGATCTATTCCTTTCTCTCTAAAATACTTCCAACTATCTCTAAATATCACTACAGTAAAATCCTTACGCCAATCTTCGCCAAAGTTTAAAAAGATACATCTTTGCGATTGATAAGTATTTCTAACCTTCCCCTTCACTGTACGTATTTCTCCTATAAATTTATGAGCGTCTTCTGCGCTCACTACTTCATAGGAGCCCCAAAGTCCCTTTTTATTTTGACGTGCTTTTTTCTGAAGACTGATAAATAAATCTACATACTTAACATTAGGTGGACGAGTATAGATAACTCCATAACCTTCTTCTAATAATTTAGCGTTGACGAATACTCCATCTAAGAAGACATAACCTAGGAGCCTACCATATTTATCCTGTCTTTCTATGTCAAACTCTATTCGCACACTTTTTCCTTCCACTAGACTCCGGTTAAACTCCTTTGCTTCCAAGGCAAAAGGTTGAGGGTCAAAAACCCATCTTTTGTCTTCCTTTCGTCTAACTTCCGGAGTATCTATACCAATGTAACGCAAAACTTTTCCATTCTCTAACCTTACTGTATCTCCATCAATTACTTCTACAACTTTTATTTGGGAAAAATTTAAAGGAGAGGAGCAGGCGCAAAAGAGAAGAAGTAAAAGAAAACGAAGAATCACTCTAGTTCTTTGATTATTTTAAAAAATATTTTCTGAGCATACTGCGGCTTAGGGAGAAAATATTTACGTGCAGCTACCCTTAGACGCTGTTCATTCTTCTCTATGGAATCAATCTTAATAGTTAAATCTATCTCTGCGATCTTTGCCTTAATTATTCCTTTAGACTCGTTACTCTCTAAAATTTCTGCATCTTCTATCTTATCCAAAACTTCTCGGGATATATCCCAGAGTTCCCTATAGGTAACCTTCACATTACCCGTAGCGGAATCGTTACTTAAAGTATAACCTGTAAGTACCCCTACGCCTATCAATAGAGGTGCGCATCCTCCTCCTATAAAGCTTAATATAACTGCTATTATTAAAATGGTCTTATTTAAGTTTAGATGCATGCTTTTTAAGAGAAAAATTCCTTATAAAAAAATTACCCAAACCCTCTCTTACCTTCCTAACTTCTATACTTAACTCTTCCCCTACCTTTAAGTTATAAGGCTTAATACCTAAAATTAGTATATCAGTTAAACTATCTTTTTTCAAGCATTTCATCAAAAAATCTAGAGGGAGGGCATGAGTAAAATCCAATGATAAACTGCCTAATTGATGAAGAGAAAATAATTCAAATCTGGAGGAAGAAGAAAAATGAGCGCTATCAACAATCAATATAAATTTATACTCCATCAACTTAGTTAAGTAATTTTCTAAACTTAAACCTACATCCAAAACTCTCAGTAACAACTTACCTTTCAAATCACCAGCAAGAATACTTCCTATCCCATCATCTCCTCTTAGAGGATTTCCTAATCCTACAATTACTGCATTTTTAGTTACAGAAAGCTTATCCTTCAATTTCAGAAGAACTTCCCCTTCATAGAAAGTAGGAACAAAAACTCCTTTTTCCTGGAGCTGGTCTATTAATTTACTAAAAGTAGTAAATCTAATAGCAGAGAAACCTAAGAGTTGGGCCTCATCAACTAAATCTTGACGGTCATCAATATAGATTATCCTATCTTTGCTAACACCAGTTAACTTCACCAATTCTTCGTAAATTCTCTCCTCTGGCTTCACAGATTTAACCTGAAAAGAAAAAACAGAACCATCAAATAGGGAAAAGATTTCTCCAAAACTCTGATAAAGGTAGTTAAAATGTAACTCATTTATATTGGAAATTAAGTAAATAGGATAGATAAGCCTTAAAATTTTAATAAAAGAAATAACTTCCTGATTAGGAAAAAAGATTTTACACCATATATCTTTAAACTCCTCGTAGTCTAGAGAACAGTTAAATTCTTTTTTAAACTTCTGATAAAAATCGTAACCAGAAACTAGACCTTTCTCAAAATCTTGAGCAAAATTTTCATAGAAAAGAGCATCAATTACTCTTTGGGGAGAAGAGCCTAACTTTGTCTTTATTTTTTCCAGAGCAAGGTGGTAATCAAAATTAAAAACAACATTCCCTAAATCAAAGGCTAATACTCTCATATTAACAAGGTATTAGGAAGAGAAAACTACTTCGGTACTGATTTTC
>QNCE01000002.1 GCA_003644405.1 Candidatus Omnitrophota bacterium
AGTGATAAATTTAAACTAAAGGTAATGTCGGAACAAATATATGCTTTTTGGACTCCGCTTCCAGCGGAGATTTGTTTCGACTCGCCCCAGGCCTGAGTTTAGATAAGATTGGTTAAGAGATGTTTCAAGGAAATAATGAAAAAAGATGTTTAAACGAATAAAAAAATTTCCTCGCTTTTTAAAAGAAGTAAGGGAAGAGTTAAAAAAAGTTAATTGGTCATCACGAGAAGAACTAATAACTGCTACTGTAGTAGTAATCATTGCCTCAGTTATTCTTACTTTATATATCGCAGGTATTGATGCTATTCTTACTAAAATAATTCAAGGTTTTTTCAAGTAAAAAATGAAGAAGTGGTATATTGTACACACCCTCAGTGGAGCAGAAGAAAAGGCAAAAGCAAATTTAGAAGCAAGGATAAAGGCATTTAATATGGGGGAGTTAATAGATAGAATAATTATTCCTAAAGAACAGATAACGGAGGTAAGGCTAGGGAAAAGGAGGTTATTAGAGAGAAAATTTTTGCCAGGATATATCCTTATCCATATGGAAATGAATGAAGATAGTTGGTTGTTTGTGAAAAAAACTCCTGGGATAGCCAGTTTTATCGGTCCAAGTAGAAAACCTCTTCCTATACCTGAAGAAGAAGTGGATAAAATACTTAAGAAAGCAGAAGAAAGTAAAAGTAAACCTGCCCCAAAAGTTACCTTTGAAAAAGGAGAAACAGTAAGAGTAGTTGAAGGTCCTTTTGTTAATTTTACTGGAGTAGTAGAGGAAGTAAATACGGAAAAAGGTAAATTAAAAGTCAGTGTCTCTATTTTCGGAAGAACTACACCTGTGGAGTTAGAGTTCTGGCAAGTGGAAAAAAGTTAAGTTATGGCTAAGAAAAAGAAAAAACCAGTAACTCAAATCAAACTTCAGATTCCTGCAGGAAGTGCTAATCCTGCTCCTCCAGTAGGCCCTGCTTTGGGTCAACACGGAGTGAATATTATGCAATTCTGTAAGGCATTTAACGATGCTACAAAAGGGAAAGAAGGATTAATTCTCCCTGTGGTAATAAATGTTTACGAAGATAAAAGTTTTGATTTCATTATTAAAAGTCCTCCTGCTTCAGTGTTATTGAAAAGAGCAGCTAATTTAGCTAAGGCAAGTGGGCAAGCAGGGAAAGAGATAATTGGTGAAGTTACTAAAAATCAAATAGTAGAGATCGCTAAACAAAAAATGGCAGATTTAAATACTACCGATTTAGAAAAAGCAATAAAGATTATTGAAGGTACAGCAAGAAGCTGTGGAATAAAAATAAAAGAAGAATGAAGAGAGGGAAAAGGTATTTACAGGCAACTCAGACTTTGGATAAAAGCAAAACCCATTCTATAGAAGAGGCAATAGAAATTTTGAAAAAGATGCCTCCTGTAAAGTTTGATCAGACGGTAGAAGTGACTTGTCGATTGAATGTAGACCCTAAAAAATCAGATCAAATGGTAAGAGGTTCCGTAGTGCTTCCTCATGGCACAGGTAAAAAAAAGAAGGTTTTGGTTTTCTGTGAACCTGAGAAAGAGAAAGAAGCTCAAGAAGCAGGAGCAGACTACGTAGGAGGACAAGAGTTGGCAGATAAAATTCTTAAAGAAAATTGGTTAGATTTTGATTACTGTATCTCTACTCCTCAAATGATGAGGATAGTAAGCAAATTAGGAAGAATACTTGGTCCTCGTGGGCTTATGCCTTCTCCTAAAGTAGGAACGGTAACGGAAAACATAGCTTTTAGTGTGAAGGAAGCCAAAAAAGGTAAGGTAGATTTTCGTGTAGATAAAACAGGTTGCGTTCACGCAGGGGTAGGTAAAATTTCTTTTTCTACAGAGAAGCTAAAAGAAAATATTGAGGCGTTTTTAAATGCTCTAAAGAATGCTAAACCACAAAATATAAAAGGGGAATTTATAAAATCAGCGCATCTGTCTTTATCTATGAGTCCTAGTATAAAAATTGATGCCAAATGATAGCTAAAAAAGTAGGCTTACTTTTTCGGGAAAGAATTGTTGAGGAAATTAAAACAAAAATCTCCCAATCACAAGGCTATCTGTTTATTGGTTTTAATAAACTTAAGGCATTTGCTTTTAATCAATTAAGAAATGAGTTGAGAAAGACAAACGCCATTATTTTTGTTTCCAAAAATTCCCTTATTAAGAGGGCTTTGCAAGAAATAAACGTAGATGATTTTAACGGTTTTTTAAAAGATTCTACAGGACTGGTATTTATATTTGATGAGGATATAGTTAAAGTTTGTAAGATTTTAGTTAATTTTAGCAAGGAAAATGAAAACTCTATGATTTTAAAGGGAGGTTATTTAAAGGAGAAAAGGATAGAAGAATCCCAAATTCTAGAATTAGCAAAATTACCTCCACGAGATATCCTTTTAGGAATGGCAGTAATGAGCTTGGCTTCTCCTTTAACTGGGTTTCTCAATAGTTTAAATCAGGTTATTCTAAAATTTGTATGGGTAGTGGAAGAATTAAAGAAAAAGAAAAGTAGCTAAAAGGGAGGTAAGTATGTCAAAGGTTGACGAGGTATTAAAAATATTGGAAGAGATGACGGTAATGGAACTTTCTGAGCTGGTAAAGAAGTGTGAAGAAAAGTTTGGGGTAAAAGCTGCTGCTCCCGTAGTTGCCGCAGGAGTAGGTGCTGCACCAGCTCAAGAAGAAAAAGAGGAAAAGACATCCTTCACAGTAGTACTTACCAATGCTGGATCCAACAAAATTGCAGTAATTAAGGAAATAAGAGCAATCACTGATTTAGGATTAAAAGAAGCCAAGGAATTAGTGGATTCCGTTCCTAAACCTGTAAAAGAAAATGTCTCTAAGGAAGAGGCAGAAGAAATTAAAAAGAAATTAGAAGCAGCAGGAGCTGGTGTAGAGTTAAAGTAATAGGAGTTTAGAACGCTTGTAGAGGAGCGAAAAAATGAAGTGGGTAAAACGAGAGTATTTTTCCAAGAGTAAAAAAGATACTTACATGCCTCACTTTTTAGAACATCAAATTAATTCTTTTAAAGAATTTCTCCAGATGGATGTAGTCCCTGAAAGAAGAAGAAATGTTGGTCTTCAGGAAACCTTCAACGAAATTTTTCCTATGGAATCTCCTGATAAACAGTACCGACTAGAGTTTGTATCTTACTCTTTAAGTAGACCTCGATATACCCCTGAAGAGTGTAAGCGTCGTTCGCAAACTTACTGTGCACCTTTAAGGATAAGATTGCGTTTACTTGGTCCTTCTAATACAATTAAAGAACAGGAAATCTACTTAGGTGATATTCCTTTGATGACTGAAGTGGGATCTTTTATTATCAATGGGGATGAAAGGACAATAGTATGTCAACTTCAGCGTTCTCCAGGAGTATTTTTTGAAGAGGAAGCTCATCCTATAGGAAAAAGGATATATTACGCACGGATAATTCCTTATCGAGGGTATTGGTTAGAATTTAGGTGCGATATTCACGATACTATTGCCGCAATTATTGATCGCAGAAAAGTATTTCCTGCTACACAGATCTTAAGGCTTTTAGGACTTTCCGCTAACGAAGATATTTATAAGGCTTTTTCTGATAAACCCTATCCAGAAATTGTAAATACTGTAAAAAAAGATCCCACCAAAAATCAAGAGGAAGCATTTCTAGATTTCTATAAGCGAATGAGACCTACCGAACCTGTTACTTTAGAAGCGGCTAAAGAAGTATTCCGAAGGATGTTCTTAGATCCTCGAAGGTACGATTTAGCTAGAGTGGGACGATACCTTCTTAACAAGAAACTCAACATGAATGTATCTCTGAATAAACGAAATTTAGATTTAGAGACTGTAGTAGAAATACTTAAGAATCTTTTGAAAGTTAAAAATGGAGAAAAAGAGGTTGATGATATTGACCATTTAAGTAATCGAAGGGTGAAATTAATTGGAGAGCTTCTTCAACATCAGGTAAGAGTTGGTCTTTTTAGAGTAGAACGTACTTTTTTGGAAAGATGCTCTTTAGTTTCCTCTGCTGATTTTTCCATCCAACATCTTATAAACTCCCGTGCCTTCTCTATGCAAATTCATGACTTTTTTGCTCGAAGCCCCCTCTCTCAATTTATGGATCAAACTAACCCTCTAGCAGAGATTACTCATAAACGGAGACTCTCATCTATGGGGCCAGGTGGATTATCTCGAGAAAGAGCAGGTTTTGAGGTAAGAGACGTTCATCCTTCTCATTATGGAAGAATTTGTCCTATTGAAACCCCTGAAGGTCCTAACATTGGTTTACTTACTTCTTTAACTACCTATGCAAGGATTAACCCCTTAGGGTTTTTAATTGCTCCTTATCGGAAGGTAGAAAATAAAAGAGTATTAGACAAAATAGAATATCTTACTCCTGATGAAGAAGAAAATAGAATGATTGCTCAGGTAACGCCCAATATTGGAGAAGATGGAAAGATAAAAGATAAAGAGATATATTGTCGTTACAAAGGAAAATTCCCTAAAGTGAAACCAGAAGCAGTAGAGTGCATGGATGTTTCACCTAAACAGATAGTTTCTGTTTCTGCCTCTTTGATTCCCTTTTTAGAACATGACGACGCCAACCGTGCTCTTATGGGATCTAACATGCAGAGACAAGCAGTGCCTTTACTTTTTACCGAAGAACCTATTGTAGCTACAGGAATGGAAGAAAAAGTAGCTAGAGAATCAGGAGCAGTAGTGGTAGCAAAAGAGTCAGGGTACATAGAGGAAGTAGATGCCGAGCATATCAAAATTGGTAAATTTATTTATCATCTAAAAAAGTTTAAACGTTCCAATGCTGATACTTGTATAAGACAAAGACCTTTAGTTAAAAAGGGTGACTACGTAAGAAAGGGTGACATCATTGCTGATGGAATGGCGACAAAGAATGGAGAGTTAGCTTTAGGAAGAAACCTTTTAGTAGCTTTTCTTCCTTGGAGAGGGTATAATTTTGAGGATGCTATAGTAATAAGTGAACGGTTAGTAAAAGAAGATATCTTAACTAGCCTCCACATAGAAAGGTTTGAGATAGAAGCTCGAGAGACTAGATTAGGAAACGAAGAGTTAACCAGGGATATCCCTAACGTAAGTGAAGAAGCCTTAAAAAATCTTGATGAAAATGGAATTATAAGAATTGGCGCAGAAGTGATGCCTGATGATATCTTGGTAGGAAGAGTAACTCCTAAAACAGAAAAAGAACTTTTACCTGAAGAGAGGCTACTTAGAGCGATATTTGGAGAAAAGGCAGCTGATGTAAAAGATACATCTTTAAGAGTGCCTCCAGGAGTATATGGAGTAGTTATTAATGTAGAGGTATTTCAAAGAAAAGAAAGAGGTAGAAAATCCAAAAAAGAAAAGACCGAAGAATTGAAAAAACTAAAAGAGATTGAAAAATACTATCAAGAGGAGAAGGAAATTATAGAGAAAGAAAAAATGAGAAGAATCGCTGCGCTTTTAGGTAAGAGCGAAGATAAGATACGTAAGAAAGATTTAGAGGATAATGAGGATGCAAGAGCTATACTCAACATTTATGAGAAGCGTTTAGAAGAACTAGAGATAGAGAAAGAACTAGAGATAACAAAGATTAAAAAGGGTGACGAACTTCCTGCAGGAGTATTGAAGAGAGTTGTAGTCTACGTAGCTATGAAAAGGAAGATTTCTGTGGGAGATAAACTCTCAGGAAGACATGGAAATAAAGGAGTAATTGCCAAAATCCTTCCTGAAGAAGATATGCCTTTCTTAGAAGATGGAACTCCTGTAGATGTAATACTTAATCCTTTGGGAGTACCTTCCCGAATGAATGTTGGGCAGTTGCTGGAAGCTCACCTTGGTTGGGCAGCTCATAAGTTAGGGATAAAGGTAGCTACTCCTGTATTTGAAGGAGTAAAAGAGGAAGAGATAAAAAATTTGCTTAAAAAAGCTAACTTACCCGAGGACGGAAAGACTATTTGCTATGATGGTTATACAGGAAAACCTTTTGCTCAAAGGGTTACTGTAGGTTATATGTACATAATGAAGCTTATTCATATGGTAGATGATAAAATCCATGCTCGTGCAATTGGACCTTACTCTTTAATTACTCAACAGCCCTTGGGAGGAAAAGCACAGTTCGGAGGGCAACGTTTTGGAGAAATGGAGGTATGGGCTCTAGAAGCTTACGGGGCTGCGTTTACCCTTCAAGAGATTCTTACTGTTAAAAGTGATGATGTTGAAGGAAGAACACGAATTTATGAAGCTATTGTAAGAGGAGAACAAAAATTTAAACCTTCGGTTCCTGAATCTTTCAATGTTCTAATGAGGGAATTGCAAGGTTTATGTTTAGATATAAGAGCAGAAAAGGAGTCTAAGCTATGATTGAAGAAAGTGCTTTTTTTGATCGTATAAGTATAAAGTTAGCTTCCCCGCAGATTATTAGAAGTTGGTCTAGTGGGGAAGTAAAAAAAGCAGAAACTTTAAATTATCGAACGCTTAAACCAGAAAAAGACGGACTCTTTTGTGAAAAAATTTTTGGTCCGGTAAAAGACTGGGAATGTCACTGTGGAAAGCTTAAGGGCATAAAATTCAAAGGGTTAAGGTGTGACCGTTGTGGAGTAGAAGTTCTGCATTCTTCGGTAAGAAGACAACGAATGGGACATATAGAGCTGGCTAGCCCCTGCGTACATATATGGTTTTTCAAAGTAATTCCTTCAAGGATAGGAGCTCTCCTGGATTTGAGCGTTAAAGAATTAGAAAAGGTAATTTACTATGAGGAGCATATAGTAATTGATCCTCAGGATACCCCTCTAAAAAAGAAACAATTGCTTAACGAAGATGAATACCAGAGGGCACTAAAAGAGTACAAAGGAAATTTTAAAGCGGATATAGGAGCACAAGCAATTAGAGAACTTCTCAAAGAAATAAATTTAGATAAATTGAGTAGAGAAATTAGAAAGGAAGTGCAAAATAATCGAACAAACAAAAGACTCTTAAGAAGACTAAAAATTATAGAAGATTTTAAACGCTCGGGTAATCGTCCAGAATGGATGACTTTAGAGGTTCTCCCGGTGATTCCTCCTGATTTACGACCTCTTGTTCCTTTAGAAGGAGGAAGATTTGCTTCTTCTGATTTAAACGATTTATATCGAAGAGTAATTAACAGAAACAATCGTTTAAAGAAACTTATCTCATTAGGAGCTCCTGAAATTATAATTAGGAATGAGAAAAGAATGCTTCAGGAAGCAGTAGATGTTCTTATAGAGAATGGTCGTCACGGCCGTCCAGTAATGGGTCATCAGAATAGACCCTTAAAGAGTCTTTCTGATATGCTCAAAGGTAAGCAAGGCCGTTTTCGTCAAAATCTTTTAGGAAAAAGAGTAGATTATTCAGGAAGAAGTGTAATTGTTGTTGGTCCGGAGTTAAAACTTCATGAGTGCGGAATACCTAAACAGATGGCTTTAGAACTTTTTGAACCTTATATTATAAGAAAATTAAGAGAGAAAGGGTTCGTCCATACTATAAAAGGTGCACGTCGAATGGTAGAACGGGCAAGAGTGGAAGTTTGGGATATTTTAGAAGAAGTAATAAGAGGTCATCCTGTGCTTTTAAATCGTGCACCAACTTTGCATCGTCTCAGTATTCAAGCTTTCTTTCCTAAGCTAATTGAAGGCAAAGCAATCAAACTTCATCCCTTAGTTTGTGCACCATTCAATGCTGATTTCGATGGGGATCAAATGGCAGTTCATGTACCTTTGTCATTAGAGGCACAGTCAGAGGCAAGAATTATTATGCTTTCTGTAAATAATATATTCTCTCCTGCCGATGGTCGTCCTATCATTACTCCCAGCCAAGATATGATTTTAGGATGCCGCTATCTCACTTTAGAAAAGAGTGGTGAGAAGGGAGAAGGATTGGTATTCTCTTCATTTGATGAAGCAATCACTGCCTATCAAGATGAAGAAGTTGCTCTTCATGCTAAAGTTAAAGTTCGAATTCAGGAAAATGAAGAAAATAAAATTATTGACACTACTGTAGGAAGGATAATTTTTAATCAAATCTTGCCTAAAGGCTTTGGGTTTGTTAATGAAGTTTTAGATAAAAAGAAAGTAGCTAATATAGTAAGTGAGTGCTATAAAAGATTCGGTCATCATGCTACTATAGTTTTACTAGATGCTTTAAAAGACATTGGCTTTGAATATGCTACCTTAGGGGGGATTAGTATAGGAATGGACGATTTACAAATTCCTCCTCAAAAACAGGATTGTGTTCAGGAAGCAAATGAAGAATTAGCTAAGGTAGAGGAACAGTATAGAAAAGGAATAATCACCGAACGTGAGCGTCATAACAAAATTATAGATATATGGACAAAAACTACAGACAAAGTTTCTGATTTAGTTTTCAAAAATTTGGATGATTTTAATCCTATTTATATGATGGCAGACTCAGGAGCTAGAGGTTCTAAATTGCAAATTAGACAGTTAGCAGGAATGCGGGGGCTGATGGCAAAGCCATCAGGAGAGATTATTGAAAACCCAATTATTTCTAATTTCCGAGAAGGATTAACAGTTTTAGAATATTTTATTTCTACTCATGGAGCAAGAAAAGGATTAGCAGATACTGCTTTAAAGACTGCCGATGCGGGTTATCTTACTCGACGATTAGTAGATGTTGCTCAAGAAGTAATTGTAGTAGAAGAGGATTGCAAAACAGTAAATGGGATAACTGTTTCTGAAATTGTAGAAGGAGACGAAGTAGTAGTTCCTCTTAAAGAAAGAATTATAGGAAGGGTGGCATTGGATAATATTGTGGATATAGTTACCGATGAAATTATTGTAAAAGCAGGAGAGGAAATAACCGAAGAGAAAGCAGAAAAGATAGAAAGATTAGGGTTAGAAAAAATAAGGATTAGAAGTGTTCTTACCTGTGAATCAGAAAGAGGTGTATGTGCAAAGTGTTACGGAAGAAATTTAGCTACAGGTAAAATGGTAGAAATAGGAGAAGCGGTAGGAGTAATTGCTGCTCAATCCATAGGAGAACCAGGAACTCAGCTTACCATGAGAACATTTCATATAGGAGGTACAGCATCCCGAGTTGCCGAACGTTCGTTCATTAGAAGTAAGGAGGAAGGTTACGTTAAGTACCATAACTTGAAAGTAGCTCCCAAAGGAAAAATGTTTGTAGTTTTAAATAGAAATGGTATGGTGAGTATAAACAACGAGAAAGGAATTGAGCTTCAAAGAAATCCTATCCCTCAGGGAGCATTTATCTATGTAAAAGAAGGAGATTGGATAGAGAAAAACAAAATTTTTGTAAGATGGGATCCTTACTCTTCTCCTATCCTTACCGAAGTCTCTGGGAAAGTAAAATACGAAGATATCATTGATGGAGTTACTATTCAAGAGGAGATGAATTTAACTACAGGTAGAAAAGAAAGGGTAGTTATAGAATTTAAAGGTGATTATCATCCTCAGATAATCATCCTTTCAGAAAAAGATGAAGTTTTAGGTATCTATCCTTTACCTACAGGAGCACATATAATGGTAGAGGAAAATCAAATTGTGGAGGCTGGAGATGTAATAGCTAAAACTCCTCGGTTAGTAGCTAAAACCAGAGATATTACTGGAGGTTTACCACGAGTAGCTGAGCTTTTTGAAGCACGCCGACCTAAAAATCCCGCTATTATAAGTGAAATAGAGGGGTTCGTAGAATTTAAAGAAGAAAAGGGAGAAAAAAGAATAATTGTAAGAAGCCCTACAGGAATGAAAAGAGAATATACTATTCCTCAAGGAACCCATCCTATTGTCTACCGAGGAGATAAGGTAACTGCTGGTCAACAGCT
This sequence comes from Candidatus Omnitrophota bacterium, assembly GCA_003644405.1. Lineage (GTDB taxonomy): Bacteria > Omnitrophota > Gorgyraeia > Duberdicusellales > 4484-171 > B7-G16. The sequence goes on from QNCE01000002.1 coordinate 9,831, forward strand.
TACCGAGGGACCTATCGTTTTACAGGATATTCTTAGAGTATGCGGAGACAAAGTTCTTCAAGAATACTTAGTTAACGAAATACAAGAAGTATACCGTTTACAAGGAATAAGAATTAACGACAAACACATAGAACTTATTATAAGAGAGATGCTTAAGAAAGTACGGATACTAGACCCAGGAGATACTTCTTTTCTTCCTGGCGAAGCAGTAGATAAGTGGGATTTTCGCAAGGAGAATGAAAAGATAATTAAGAAGGGAGGAAAACCTGCTACTGCCTCACCACTCCTTTTAGGAATTACCAAAGCTTCTTTAAGCACAAAGAGCTTTATTTCTGCAGCTAGCTTTCAAGAGACTACTCGGGTGTTGGCAGAAGCAGCTGCTAGTGGTAAAGTAGATGAGTTAAAAGGGTTAAAAGAAAATGTTATCGTAGGGCATCTTATTCCTGCAGGAACAGGATTAAAGATCCATAGAGAAATAGAGGTGGAAAAATGCCAACAATAATACAACTTATAAGAAAACCAAGAAAAACAAAAAAAAGACGTTCTAAATCTCCTGCTTTAGGAAGTTGTCCTCAAAAAAGAGGAGTATGTATTCAGGTAAGAACAATGACTCCTAAAAAGCCTAACTCCGCTTTGAGAAAAGTAGCTAGGGTAAGGCTTACCAATGGAGAAGAAGTTACTGCTTATATTCCGGGAGAAGGTCATAACTTGCAAGAACATTCTATCGTTTTAGTAAGAGGAGGGAGAGTAAAAGACTTACCCGGAGTAAGGTATCATATTGTAAGGGGGACTTTAGATACCCAGGGTGTTCAAAATAGAAGGAAATCAAGATCTAAATATGGAACTAAACGACCTAAAGGTAGTTAGGAAAGGAAGAAGATGAGAAGAAGAAGAGCTCCTAAAAGAGAACCTCAAGTTGATCCTAAGTATGATTCTCCAATTATTGGTAAGTTTATAAATATTATTATGCGGGAAGGGAAAAAAACTATTGCTCAAAAGATTGTTTACCAAGCTTTTGATAAGATTCAAGAAAAATTAAAAGAAGATCCTTTAAAAGTATTCTTTTCAGCTTTAGAAAATGCTCGTCCTCGATTAGAAGTAAGACCACGAAGAATTGGAGGAGCTACTTATCAGGTACCTGTAGAAGTACCTAAAGAGAGAGGAATCTTTATCGCCTTAAGGTGGATGAGAGATTTTGCAAGGAGTAAAAAAGGTAAACCTATGAGTGTAAAACTAGCTGATGAAATAATCTCTGCTTATAAAAATGAAGGGGCAGTAATCAAAAAGAAAGAAGATACTCATAAGATGGCTGAGGCAAACAGAGCCTTTGCTCATTTTAGATGGTAAATAACTAGCTTCATTAAGGTAATTTTGAACTCAAAATTTGCACCAGAGTTTTGAAAAGCTTTGTAACTATTCAAAATGTTGCAGTTGGACAGTAAAGCTTTATACCAAAAAGATACAAAGGCAAATCGCAGCCCATTTTTAATGAGCTGGACCTTCAACAGCCCTTTCAGAAGAAAGGGCTGGGTCCTTTGGACAAATTTTTTCCCGCCTGCTAAAAGCATATGTAAGTATCGGCGGGCAGGCCTGCCTACCGTCAGGCAGGTAATGAAAAATTTGGGTTAAAATTTGAGGTAACAAGTGAAAGCAATTAAGATAGATATGAAAGAAAAGGAAAAATTGGAATTTACAAGAAATGTAGGATTTATTGCCCATATTGATGCTGGCAAAACTACAACTACGGAAAGAATTCTTTTTTACAGTGGTAGAGTTTATAAATTAGGGGAAGTTGACGAAGGCACAGCTACTACTGATTGGATGCCTCAAGAGAAAGAGAGAGGGATTACTATTACTAGTGCAGCTACTTACTGTAAATGGAGGGATTACCATATAAATATTATCGATACTCCCGGACATATTGATTTTACTGTAGAAGTAGAGCGCGCCTTAAAAGTATTGGATGGGGCAGTTGTTATCTTCTGCGGTGTGGGAGGAGTAGAACCCCAATCAGAAACGGTATGGCGTCAAGCAGACAAGTATAAAGTAGCTAGAATTGCTTTCGTAAATAAGATGGATAGAGTAGGAGCAGATTTTTTTAAAGTGGTAGAAGAAATTCAAGAAAAATTAGGAGCAACTCCTGTGGCAGTTCAACTTCCTCTTTATGAAGAAGAGGAATTTAAAGGGATTATCGACTTAATAAAGATGAAAGCAATCTACTACAGCGATGAGTTAGGGATTAATCTCGTATACAAAGAGATACCTCAAGAAAGTATAGAACTAGCTACCAAATACCGGGATCAGCTAATGGAAAAGTTGGCAGAGTTAGATGATAATTTTATGCACAAGTTTATTGAAGGTAAAGAAATTTCTGAAGAGGAAATAATTCTTGCTATAAGAAACTACACTATTACTAATAAGATTACTCCTGTATTATGTGGTAGTGCTTTAAAGAATAAAGGAATTCAACTACTTTTAGATGCTATATGTAATTGGCTCCCTTCTCCCAAAGACTTAAAGATAGTAAAAGGGTTTACTCCTGATGGTGAGGAATTCGAGGAGAGAGAAATTTCTAGTGATGCTCCCTTTTGTGCACTATGCTTTAAAATATTTACTGATCCTTTTGTGGGTAAGTTATTTTATACACGTATTTATGCAGGAAAAGTAAGTGTAGGTGAGGAAGTTTTTAATGTTCCTAAAAAAGTTAAAGAGAAAATAAATAAAATAGTAAGAATGCATGCTAACAAGCAAGAAATTATCAAAAGTGCAAATGCGGGAGACATCGTATGCTTAGTAGGATTAAAAGAAACTGTAACGGGAGATACTCTCACCGATCCTGAATATCCTATCTTGTTAGAGGAAATGCATTTTCCTGAACCTGTGGTATCCTTAGCTATTGAGCCTAAAACTAAGCAAGACCAAGAGAAATTGCTGACTGCCTTAAGAAAACTGGCCGATGAAGACCCTTCTTTTAGGTTTACCTATAATCGAGAGACTGGTCAGAACATAATCTCAGGAATGGGGCAACTCCATCTGGAAGTAGTGGTAGAAAGACTTTTGCGGGATTTTAATGTAAAGGCAAAAATAGGCAGACCTTGCGTAGCTTATAAAGAGACGATATCTCGACACACAGAAGCGGTAGGAAAATTTATTCAACAAACCGGAGGAAGAGGTCAATACGGACACGTAGTAATAGTTATGGCTCCTAATCAAAAAGGAAGGGGAATTACTTTTGAAAGCAAACTTAAAGGAGGAGTAATTCCTAGAGAGTTTATACCATCTGTGAAAGAAGGTATCATGGAAGCAGCGGAGGCAGGAATTTTAGGAGGTTATCCAGTTACTGATATTAAGGTTACTTTGGTAGATGGTTCATATCATGAAGTAGATTCTAGTGAGTTAGCTTTTAAAATCGCTGCCGAAATTGCCTTTAAAGAAGGATTAAGAAAGGGGGGGCCTATCCTTTTAGAACCAATAATGGGGATAGAGGTGGTTACTCCTGAAGCTTATTTAAGCCAAGTAATCGCTGATTTAAACTCCCGTAGAGCTAGAATAACTTCTATCTCTGAAAGAAGAAATGTTAAGATAGTGAGAGCAGAAGTACCTTTGGGAGAAATTTTTGACTATGTAGATGTATTAAGAAACTTGACACAAGGAAGGGCTTCTTATACAATAGAGCCTTTGTATTACGAGAAAGTTCCTGATCAAATAATGGCAAAAATTTTAGGAAAATAAAGGAGGTGGAGTATGGGGAAGGAGAAGTTTGTAAGAACTAAACCCCACGTAAACATTGGAACCATTGGTCACGTAGACCATGGAAAGACTACTTTGACTTCTGCAGTTACCAAGATTTTGGCTGCTCGAGGAAAAGCTCAAGCTTTAGCTTATGAGGATATTGATAAGGCCCCTGAAGAAAAGGAAAGAGGACTTACTATCAATATTGCTCATGTAGAGTATGAAACGGATAACCGACACTATGCACATATCGACTGTCCAGGACATGCTGACTACATCAAAAATATGATTACCGGTGCTGCTCAAATGGATGGAGCCATTTTAGTGGTAGCAGCTACTGATGGTCCTATGCCTCAAACTCGAGAGCATATTCTTTTAGCTAGACAAGTTAACGTTCCTGCAATTGTAGTGTTTATCAACAAAATAGACCAGATGGATGATAAGGAGCTTATCGAGCTGGTAGAGGTAGAGGTAAGAGACCTTCTCTCGAAGTATGAATTTCCTGGAGACAATGTACCAGTAGTAAAAGGTTCAGCATTAAAAGCTATGGAATGCGGTTGTGGTAAAGATGATTGCCCAAATTGTAAACCTATCTTGGATTTAATGAAAGAAGTAGATAGCTATATACCTACACCAAAAAGAGATGTTGATAAACCCTTCCTGATGGCTGTAGAAGATGTATTTTCCATCTCCGGACGTGGTACAGTAGTTACAGGAAGAATTGAAAGAGGGAAAATAAAAGTAGGTGATGAAGTAGAATTAGTAGGATTATCCCCTGAAACAAGAAAGACAGTAGTTACTGGCGTAGAGATGTTTAGAAAAATTCTTGATGAAGGTGTGGCTGGAGACAACGTAGGTTTGCTTTTAAGAGGAGTAGAGAAAGAAGATGTTGAACGAGGAATGGTTGTAGCTGCTCCTGGATCAATTACACCTCACACTAAGTTTAAAGCTCAGATATACGCTTTAAAGAAGGAAGAAGGAGGTCGGCATACTCCCTTCTTTTCCGGATATCGACCACAATTTTACTTCAGAACTACTGATGTTACTGGAACAATTAAACTTCCTCAAGGAGTAGAAATGGTTATGCCGGGGGATAATATAGAAATAGAGGTAGAATTAATTCAACCGGTGGCAATTGAGAAGGAATTAAGATTTGCTATTCGTGAAGGAGGAAGAACTGTAGGTGCGGGAGTGGTAACTCAAATTATAGAATAATAAACAAACTGATTAACCTTTTTAAGCACTTAAAAACGAAGTGAGTAGAAAAAGGGTATACTTTTTATGCTGAAATTAAGGATTAAACTAAAAGCTTTTGATCATCGAGTATTGGATCAATCTACTCAAGAAATTGTTGAGGTAGCGTTACGTACAGGAGCGAAAGTAAGTGGGCCTATTCCATTACCGACTAAGAAGAAGATATATACAGTAAATAGATCGACCAACATTGATAAGAAGTCAAGAGAGCAATTTATTTTAGCAATTCACAAAAGAATTATTGACTTAGATAATCCTACACCTAAAACTATAGATGCTTTACGGAAATTAAATCTTCCTAGTGGAGTAAATGTAGAAATTAAACAGGAACTTTAAGGATGATTAAAGAAATTATAGGAAAAAAAATAGGAATGACTCAAATTTTTGATCAAAAAGGCGAATTGATAGGAGTTAGTGTAGTAGAGGTGCAACCAGTATGCCTTTTAGAAAAAGTTGATTATCTTACAAAGAAAAGGGTAAAGATTGGTTGTTTTAAGGTAAACGAAAGGAAGGTTAAAAAACCACAGTTAGGCTATTTTAATAAATTAGGAGTTGGCTGTTATGAAATAATAAAGGAAGTACCTTACGAAACCAATCAAGAGTTACCTTTAAAAAAAGAGATAGGTGTAGAAATATTCCAAGAAGGAGAATTAGTAGATGTAACAGCAAATACTAAAGGGAGAGGGTTTCAAGGAGGAGTAAAAAGGCATAACTGGCGAGGTCAACCTCGTAGTCATGGTTCTATGACACATCGTAGGATTGGTTCTGCAGGAGCTTCTACTTATCCAGGAAGAATTGTAAAAGGACACCGGATGCCTGGACATATGGGAAATAAAAAATGCACAATAAAGAATTTAGAAATAATTAAGGTGGATAAAGAAAATAATCTACTTCTTATAAAAGGTTCCCTCCCTGGAGGGATCAATTCCATTGTCTCTATAAAAAAAGCAAAGAAATGAAGGAAATTGAAGTATTAAATCAAGAAGGAGAAAAAATAGGAAATTTCACTTTAGATGAAAAAGTTTTTGATGGTAAAGTAAACATAACTCTTATTCATCAAGCAGTGGTAACTTACTTAGCTAACAGAAGGAAAGGTATCGCTTCTACTAAAACTAAAAGTGAAGTAAGAGGTGGGGGAGCCAAACCCTGGCGACAAAAAGGGACAGGGCGTGCTAGGGTAGGTTCTATTCGTTCTCCTCTTTGGCGAGGAGGAGGAATAATTTTTGGCCCTAAACCCAGAGATTATAGTAAAAAACTTCCTAAAAAGATGAAGATTGGTGCTTTAAAGAGTGCGCTTAACGCCAAACTAAAAGATAAAGAGATAGTAGTTGTTGATGGGATTAATTTAGAAAACTATAAAACGAAATCGCTTCTTTCTATTTTAAAAAAACTAAAAATTAATTCTGAAAGAATAAAGCTAGTAGTTCCTACTATAGAGAAAAATTTGAAGTTAGCTTCTAGAAATTTAGAAAAAGTAGAGACAGAAACTGCTGATAATTTAAATGCCTATACAGCTTTAGACTGTAAAAAAATAATCTTTACTAAACAAGCTTTGGAAAAAATTCAAGAAAGGATAAAGAAATTTTTATCATGAAAAGTATTTATACTATAATTAAATCGCCATTACTTACAGAGAAAGTCACTAAATTGGGAAAATTTAATAAGTATTCCTTTTGGATAGATAGAAACGCTAATAAAATAGAAATTAAAAATGCTGTAGAGAAAATTTACAATGTTAAGGTAGAGAAGGTAAATATTATGAATGTTAAAGGAAAAACAAAGAGAATAAGATGGAATCAAGAGGGAAAAACACCTACTTGGAAGAAGGCAATCGTTACCCTAAAGAGAGGTTATGAAATCAAAATCACTTAATACGGGAAGCAGATATGGGAATAAAGAAATTTAAACCAGTTACTCCTAGTTTACGGTTTAGGGTAATTTCTGATTTTTCAGAAATTACCAAAAAGAAACCAGAAAAAGCTTTAACGGTAGCCCTTAAGAAATCTGGAGGAAGAAATAATCATGGAAGAATTACTATAAGAAGAAGAGGAGGAGGGCATAAGCGAAAGTATAGAATTATTGATTTTAAAAGAGATAAGTTTGATGTAGAAGGAGAAGTAATTGCTATTGAATATGATCCCAATAGAACTGCTCGTATAGCTTTAGTTGAGTATCCTGATAAGGAAAAACGATACATAATATGGCCAAACGAACTAAAGGTAGGAGATAAAATTATAAGTAGTTACGATTCCCAAGTTGACATTAAGCCAGGAAATGCAATGAAACTAAAACATATTCCTTTAGGAACTATTATTCATAATATAGAGCTAGAACCAGATAAAGGAGCAAAATTAATAAGAAGCGCTGGCAGTTGGGCACAAGTAATGGCTAAAGAAAAAGGATTTGTTCATATACGAATGCCTTCAGGAGAAATAAGGTTGATAAGTTTAGAGTGTCGAGCTACAGTTGGTCAGGTGGGTAATATCGAACATAGATCCTTCATGCATGGTAAAGCAGGAAGAATTCGATGGTTAGGAAGGCGTCCTAAAGTAAGGGGAGTAGCAATGAACCCAGTAGATCATCCTCATGGAGGAGGAGAAGGAAAAGCTGGGCAAGGAAACCCTCATCCGGTTACTCCTTGGGGAAAACCTACTAAAGGAAGTAAAACTAGAAAACCAAATAAAATAAGTGATAAATACATCATTAAGAGAAGAAGTAAAAAGAAAAAGTAGAGGGGAACTATGGGAAGATCATTAAAAAAAGGTCCTTTTGTAGACGAGAAGTTACTAAAAAAAATTAAAAAGGCAAAAGAAACAGGCGATAGAAAACCTATCAAAACTTGGTCAAGAGCAAGTATGATTACACCTGATTTTGTGGGACTTACATTTGCTGTTCATGATGGGAAAAAACATATACCTGTATTTGTAACTGAGGCAATGGTAGGGTATAGATTAGGGGAATTTGCTCCTACACGAACTTTTCGTCAACACGGAGGTATAAAGGCAAAGAAGGCGCTTCAGAAAAAGTAAAGTGATGGTAGCAAGAGCCTACATAAAATATTTAAGAATATCTCCCAAAAAGGTAGCCCCAGTAGCAGAGCTTATTAAAGGTAAAGATATTTTAAAAGCTCAAGGTATCTTACAGAATATGAATAAAAAAGGTGCAAGACTTCTTTACAAAGCTTTAAATTCTGCTATATACAATGCTAAGAATAAAGGTTTTAAGGAAGAAAAGTTATTTATCTCTAAAGTTGTTACTAACGCTGGGCCAGTACTTAAACGCTGGCGTGCAGCAAGCTTTGGCAGAGCTACAATGATAAGAAGAAGAACTTCCCATGTTTTGATTGAATTAGATAGTTCAGAAAAAATATTAGAGAAGGTAGGTAAATAATGGGACAAAAAGTTCATCCCTATATTTTAAGAATAGGCTTTGGTAAAGATTGGTTATCAAAGTGGTTTACGGTTAGAAAGAGAGAATATGCAGATTTTTTAGAAGAAGATTTACGAATAAGAGATTTAATAAAGAAAAACTATCCTTTAGGATCTATTGCGAAAATAGTTATAGAACGAATTTCTACTAATGTAATTAAGATAAAAATAAGAACTTCTCGACCAGGAATAATTATCGGAAGGCGAGGTCAAGATATAGAAAGAACTAAAGGGGAAATTGCTGAGTTAACAAAGAAGGAAGTAATAATTGATGTAGAAGAAGTTTTAGAACCCGCTTTGGAGGCACAGCTAATAGCAGAAATAATTGCTTTCCAAATTGTTAAAAGGGTAAATTTCCGAAGAGCAATGAAAAGAGCTATTCAGCAAGCTGTAAGCTTAGGCTGTCAAGGTATAAAGATTCGCTGCTCGGGACGGTTGGAAGGTGCAGAAATTGCCCGTAGTGAAGTTTACAAATACGGTAAAGTTCCCTTACAAACATTTAGGGTAGATATTGACTATGGATTTGGCTTAGCGAAAACTACTTATGGCACAATTGGAGTTAAGGTGTGGATATATAAGGGAGAAAAGAATCTAGGATATTATCTTATAAAGGAGGAACAGGAAAAAGAGGAAGAAGGGAGTTAAGTATGTTTCTACCTAAAAGAGTAAAATATAGAAAAACTCAAAGAGGGAGAAGAAAAGGAATTGCTCAAAGCGGAAATAGAGTAGCTTTTGGTGAATACGGACTTAAAGCCTTAAGGTGCGGATGGCTCAAAAATACTCAAATTGAAGCAGCAAGAGTAATTTTAACTAGACGTTTACGTCGAGGAGGAAAACTATGGATAAGAATCTTCCCTGATAAGCCTATAACTAAGAAACCAGCAGAATCACGGATGGGAAAAGGAAAGGGAGAGGTAGAAGGTTGGGTAGCAGTAGTTCGAAGAGGAACGATCCTTTTTGAATTAGGAGGTGTACCTGAAGAGTATGCTCGAGAGTCTTTTAGATTGGTTGCCTATAAACTCCCTTTTAAGACTCGATTTGTAATAAGAGGGAAATGAAAGCTCAAGAAATTAGAAATTTATCCTTGGAGGAGTTAAAAGATAAATTAGAAGAGTTAAGAAAAAGGCTTATGGAGTTGAATTTTAAGAAAAAGACTGCACACGTAGAAAAACCTCATCAGTTCAAGCAGATAAAAAAAGATATAGCTAGAATTTTAACTGTAATTAAAGAAAAACAGAAATGAAAAATATAAAAACAAGAAAAAAAATATTGGAAGGTGTGGTAGTTTCTTCTAAAATGCAGAAGACTATCGTGGTAAAAGTAGAAAGATTATTTCCTCATCCCATTTATAAGAAACCAATTAAGAAAATTAAGAAAATTAAAGCGCATGACCCAAATCAGGAAGCTAAAGAAGGAGATAGGGTGAGGATAATAGAATCACGTCCTTACTCTAAGGAAAAGCAATTCCTTCTTCTCGAAGTAATAAAATGATTTATTTAAGAAGTCGTCTAACTGTAACGGACAACACTGGGGCTAAAGTCGTAGCCTGTATTAATGTTATAGGCAAAAAAAATAAAAAGTATGCTGAGGTAGGAGATGTAATTAGTGCTAGTGTGAAAGAAGCTAGTGCTACTACCCAAGTTAAAAAAGGAGAAGTAGTAAGAGCAGTGGTAGTACGAACTAAAGCGCCTATAAAGAGAAAGGATGGAATTTGTATCAGGTTCGACAATAACGCTTGTGTAATTATTGATAAACAAGGAAATCCTAAAGGAACGAGAGTTTTTGGTCCTATTGCTAGAGAATTAAGAGAAAATTTTGCTAAAATTTTATCCTTAGCTCCTGAGGTAATATAAAAAAATGAGCCTAAGAATTAAAAGAGGAGATAAAGTAGTAGTTCTAACAGGTAAAGATAAAGGGAAAACGGGAAAGGTTTTGAAGGTATTTCCCACCGAATATAGGGCAATTGTTGAAGGAATAAATTTAGTAAAAAAACATATGCGCCGTCGTCGGGAAGATGAACCTTATGGAATAAAGGAGATCCCTGCTCCTATAAATATTTCTAACTTAGCTCTTTTTTGTCCTTACTGTAACAGAGGGGTTCGTTTTGGAGTTAAAGTATTGGAAGATAAAACCAAAGTGAGAATATGCAAAAGGTGTCAGAAAGAAATTTAGAAGAAAAATATATTCCTCGGCTTTTAAAATTATATCGAGAGGAAGTTGTCCCTAAGATGATGGAGGAGTTCAAATATAAAAATAAAATGCAAGTTCCTCGCCTTTTAAAAATTGTAATAAATATGGGAATAGGTGAGGCTACCAGTGACCCCAAATTAGTGGAAAAAGCAGCTGAAGAACTAGCTCTTATCACTGGACAGAGGCCAAAAGTTACTCGAGCAAGAAAACCGATTTCTAATTTTAAATTAAAAAAAGGTATGGCTATAGGATGTTGTGTTACGTTACGAAAGGCTCGGATGTATGAATTTTTAGATAGATTAATTACTACCGCTATTCCTCGAATAAAAGACTTTAGGGGGCTTTCTCCTCATTCGTTTGATGGTAAGGGTAACTATAATTTCGGTCTTTCTGAGCAAACAGTATTTCCTGAAGTAAATATAGATAAAGTAGAACGCACACAAGGGATGAATATTACTATATGTACTTCTAGCAGAAGTAATAAAGAAACTTATACTTTATTAAAATTATTAGGTTTTCCATTTAAGAGGTAAAAAATGGCAACTAAAGCAAAAATTGAAAAGTGGAAAAAAGAAAAAATAAAGCCTAAGTATCCTACACGGAGGAGAAACCGTTGCAGGCTATGTGGAAGACCCCGAGGATATATAAGAGATTTTGAACTCTGTAGGATATGTTTTCGTCAACTTGCTTGGCAAGGATTAATTCCTGGAGTAAAAAAAGCGAGCTGGTAGGATGAGTAGAACCGACCTTTTAGCTGACGCCTTTACAATGATAAGGAATGCTGTAAGGGCAAAGAAAGAGGAAGCAATAATTCCTCATTCTAAGATTTTATTAAGAATAATAGAAATTTTAAAGAGCGAAGGGTATATAGAAAATTTCAAAGAAATGGACGTACCTCCTCGAAAAATGATAAAGGTTTACCTTAAGTACGATGGGAAAAAAAGTGCTATCAATGATATTCAACGTATTTCCAAACCGGGAAGAAGAATCTATGCTAAAAGAAAGAATATCCCTCGTATTTTCCAAGGTTATGGTATAGCAATAATTTCTACCTCTAAGGGGATCCTTACTGACAAAGAAGCAAGAAAAGAAGGAATAGGGGGAGAGGTTATTGGTTACGTATGGTAAACTATGTCTAGAATAGGAAGAAAACCTATACTTGTTCCAGAGAAAGTAAAAATAGAGCTTCAGAATGGTACTATATCTGTGAATGGTCCCAAAGGTAATCTTTCCTTAAAACTCCCTCCTTCTATAAATGTGGAAGTTAAAGAAAAAGAAATTATTATAAAGAGAGAAGGGGAAGATAAAAAGACTAAGAGTCTTCATGGGACATTCAGAGCCTTGATTAACAATATGGTAATAGGAGTTACTCAAGGATTTAAAAAAGAGTTAGAGATTGTAGGAATAGGTTATAAGGCACAATTAAAAGGGACTAACTTGGTTCTTCAGTTAGGTTTTTCTCACCCCGTAGAGGTACCAATACCTAGTGATTTAAAAGTTACTTTAGGAGGAACAAATAAGATTACTATTGAAGGGATAGATAAACAAAAAGTTGGTCAATTTGCTGCTCAAATAAGAGCTATCTATCCTCCCGAACCCTATAAAGGAAAAGGAATAAGATACGTTCAAGAAATAGTAAGAAAAAAATTAGGTAAAGCAATGGCGAAATGAAATTAGTTGGGAGAGAAAGAAGACATTTAAGAATCAGAAAAAAAATAAAAGGTACTCACCAAAGGCCAAGAGTAGTGGTATTTAGAAGTAACAAACATATTTATGCTCAATTGGTTAACGATGAAGAAAAAAAAGTAATTACCGGGTGTTCTACTTTAAGTAAAGAATTTAAAGAAAAAAAAATAAAATCTAGTACAAAGGAAGGAGCAAAAGAAGTAGGTAAGATACTTGCAAAAAAACTTATCGATTTAGGAATAAAAAAGATTTCTTTTGATAGAGCAGGGTTTAAATATCATGGAAAAGTAAAAGCTTTAGCCGAAGGATTAAGAGAAGGAGGAATAGAATTCTAAATGGAACAAGAAGAAATAACTGTAAAAGACCAGGAAGAAGTATTTATTGAAAGAGTCATCTTTATAAATCGAGTAACTAAAGTTACTAAAGGTGGAAAGAATTTGGGTTTCTCTGCCTTGGTAGTTGTAGGAGATGGAAAAAGTAAGGTAGGTTATGCCTTGGGTAAGGCAAATGAAGTAGCTGATGCCATAAGAAAAGGTATAAAGAAAGCAAAGAAGAATCTTATAGAGATACCTAAAAAAGGCACCACTATTCCCCATCAAGTAAAGGGAGAATTTGGTGCAGTAGAAGTTTTTCTTAAACCAGCGGGAAGAGGAACAGGAGTAATTGCTGGAGGAGTTATTCGGGCTATCTGCGAATGTGCAGGAATAAAAGATATTTTAACTAAGATTTTGAAAAAATCTACTAATCCTATAAATGTAGTGAAAGCTACATTTTCTGCTTTAAGTAACCTTAAGAAGGGGAAAGATGAATATATCTCAACTTCAACCCAAGAAGAAACATAAGAAACCTAAAAGAGTAGGAAGAGGCCCTGGTTCTGGTCATGGAAAGACTAGTACTCGAGGACATAAGGGTACGGGGCAACGTAAAGGGAGGATGTATTATATTGGATTCGGCGGAGGAAACGTTCCTTATTTGCGGAAAATACCCAAACGAGGTTTTACCTCCAAAAGGCCTAAAGAGTATCAAATCGTTAACTTAAAAGATATAGTAAAAAAGATAAAGAATAAAAAAGAAATAACCCCAAAAGAATTGAAGAAAGTAAATCTTATAAAAGAAGAAAAAAAGCCTGTAAAAATTTTAGCTGATATTAAGGAAGAATTTTCTCTAGATAGTGTATTTAAAGCTCAAAAATTTTCCAAAAAAGCTAAAGAAATCATAGAAAAAGGAGGAGGTAAGATAGAGTATCTACCTGAGTAGTTATGTTTACCAAATTGACTAACATATTTAGGGTGGAAGAGCTAAGAAAGAAGGTGCTTGTTACTCTCTCTCTTTTAATTGTTTATCGAATAGGGTGTTTTATACCTACTCCTGGAATAGATGGCCAGGCTTTATCCAATTTTTTTGAACAACTTTCCAAAATTCAAGGACAAACAATTCTAGGAATAATTAACCTTTTTACAGGAGGAGCTTTAAGACGCTTGAGTATTTTTGCCTTAGGAATAATGCCTTATATCTCTGCATCTATTATTATGCAACTCTTAACGGGAATTGTTCCTGCTTTGGAAAACATAGCACGAGAAGGAAGAGCAGGATATGAAAAGATAAATCAGTATACCAGGTACTTAACCTTATTTATCTGCTTAATCCAAGGATTTATGCTGGCGTTGTGGTTGGAAAATCCTCAAAATTTTAGAGGAGTAGTGATTGTTCCTAACCCTGGAGCTTTATTTAGATTCGTTACAGTATTTACTCTTACTTGTGGAACAATATTTATTATGTGGTTAGGAGAGCAGATTCAAGAGAGAGGCATAGGTAATGGAATTTCCTTAATCATTACTACAAGCATCATTTCCCGAATTCCTTCTGCTCTTTATCAACTGTGGATGCTCTATTCTCCTTTTGATCCTAGTAAACGGCAAATTAGTACTATTACTGTTGTTAGTCTTATGGTTCTATGGTTTCTGGTAGTATTAGCGGTGGTACTTTTTACTCAAGCTCAGCGAAGAATTCCTATCCAATATGGAAAAAGAATTATTGGAAGAAGAGTGTATGGTGGCCAAAGCACTTATCTTCCTATAAGGGTAGATATGGCAGGAGTAATCGCTATTATTTTTGCACAAAGTGTAATTCTTTTTCCAGGAACCATAGCTACTTTTTTTCCTAAAAGTACAAGGTTGGCTACATTTTTTCAAACTATTTTTAGACAAGGAGGACTCTGGTATAACTTAATTTATATAGCGCTTATTATGTTTTTTATGTATTTTTATACTGCAATAGTATTTAATCCCCAAGAGATAGCTAACAATTTAAAAAAATACGGGGGATTTATTCCTGGGATAAGACCAGGGAGACAAACTGCAGAGCACCTGGATTATGTGGTTACAAGAATTGTTTTTATAGGAGCAATTTACGTAGCGGTGATAGCAATTCTTCCGGGAGTCATTATGAAGTTGTTTAATATCCCTTCTTATGCTATAACTTCCTTTTTTGGAGGAACGACTATCTTGATTATGGTAGGAGTGGTTTTAGACACTATGCGGCAAATAGAGGGTCAACTTCTTATTCGGTATTATGACGGATTTATAAAAGGAAAGGAGTTAAAGGGGAGAAGATGAGAATAATTCTGTTGGGAGCACCAGGCTCAGGAAAAGGAACTCAAGCAAAAACTATGAGTGAGAAGCTTAATATTAAGAGAATTTCCTTAGGAGATATTCTCCGAGAAGAAGTCAAAAAGAATACTCCCTTAGGAGAAAAAGTAAAAGAGTATATGTATAAGGGGTTATTAGTCCCTGACAAAATTGTTTCTATGGTAGTTGAAGAAAACATTGATAGCGAAGATTTCGTTATAGATGGTTATCCTCGAAACACTAATCAAGCTAAAGACTTAGACAATATTTTGAGCAAAAAGAACCTTTCTCTAGATAAAGCTATTTATTTAGAAGTTAGCCAAGAAACCGCTATAAAAAGACTTTCGGGAAGAAGAATATGCAAAAATTGCGGAGCTAATTACCATATAGAAAATATGCCTCCTAAAAAAGAGGGAATTTGTGATATTTGCGGAGGCATGTTGATTCAAAGAAAAGACGATGAGCCCGAGGTAATTAAAAATCGGTGGATCGTATTCCAAAAAGAAAATGTTCCTTTGATGAACTTTTATAAAGAGAAAGATAAGTTAATTATTGTGGATGCTAACCAAGAGGCGGAAGAAGTATTTCAAGAGGTACTAAAGAAGTTAAATCATGGATAATTTTCTTTCTTATCAAGAATTAAAAGTTGCTTCTTACGCAGGAAAAGTAGCGGCTAAAATCATCAAGGAAATAAAAAGAATTATAAAACCTGGTATTACTACTAAAGATATAGAACTCTTTTTTGAAAAAGAAATTAGCAAATACCCTGAAATGGAATCGGCGTTTAAAGGTTATAAGGGATTTCCTGCCTCTTTGTGTGTATCAGTAAACGAAGAGGTAATTCATGGAATACCTTCAAAAGAGAAGATATTAAAAGAAGGAGATTTAGTAAGTGTAGATTTGGGTATAAAGTATAAAGGTCTATTTGTAGATACTGCTTTTACTTACTTGGTAAGTAAAAAATCTTCCTTAGCAAAAAAATTGGTAAAAGTGTGTAAAAAAGCATTAATGGAAGGAATAAAAAAAATCAAAGTTGGAAGAAAAATAGGAGATATAAGTTGTGCTATTCAAAGATGTGTAGAAAGAGAGGGATTTTCAGTAATAAGAAGTTTTGTAGGACATGGCATAGGGAAAGAACTCCACTTACCTCCGGAGGTGCCTAATTTTGGTGAAGAGAATACAGGGGAGACCCTTATTGAAGGAATGGTTTTAGCTATCGAACCAATGATAGCTGCAGGAAATCACTGTATAGAATTTTTAAAAGATGGATGGACAGTTAAAACTAAAGATAATTCTTTAACTTCACATTTTGAGCACACGGTAGCGGTAACTAAAAAGGGAGCTTGGATTCTTACACAGTGATATGAGTAAAGAAGAATTAATTGAAGTTGAAGGAGAAATTGTAGAAGCTCTTCCCAACGCTATGTTTAGAGTAAAGTTAGATAATGGTCATTTAGTTTTAGCTCATGTAAGTGGGAAGATGAGAATGCATTTTATAAAAATTCTTCCTGGGGACAAAGTTAAGGTGGAACTATCTCCCTACGATCTAACTCGAGGAAGAATAACTTATCGATATAAGTAATCATGAAAGTTAAATCTTCTGTAAAAAAAATTTGTGACAAGTGCAGAATAATAAAAAGAAAAGGTATAATAAGGGTTATTTGTAAAAATCCCAAACATAAACAAAGGCAAGGATAATAAACAAAAGGAGAAAAGATGCCAAGAATTTTAGGTGTAGATATTCCTAAGGAAAAAAAAGTAAAAATAGCTCTTCGTTATATTTACGGAATAGGTCCTAGTAATGCTTTAGAAGTATTAAAGAATACAGGAGTAGATCCAGAAAAAAAGGCTTCCCAACTCAGTGATGAAGAAATATCTAAAATTGCTTCGTTTATTCAATCAAATTATAAAGTAGAAGGAGAACTACGTAGAGAGATAACTCAAAATATTAGAAGATTAATGGATATAGGTTGCTATCGAGGAATAAGACATAAAAAGCATCTTCCTGTAAGGGGACAACGTACTCGTTGTAATGCCCGAACTAGAAAAGGTCCTCGACCTCGTGTGGGAGGTATAAAGAAGAAAAGTTAGGTAGAAAAAAGGAGGGCAATTGGCCAAAAAAAGAAGAAGAGAAAAGAAAAAAAAGATTCATCTAACTTCTCCTCTAGGAATGGTTCATATAAAAGCCACATTCAATAATACTATTATTACTGTTACAGATCTGAAAGGTAATGTTATTGGTTGGGCTTCAGGAGGAACTATTGGATTCAAAGGTACGAAAAAGTCTACTCCTTATGCTGCCCAACTAGCTGCTTTAGATGTAGCTAAACGGGTTAAGGAAATGGGACTAAGCGATGTTGAAGTTTTTGTCAAAGGTCCCGGTCCAGGAAGAGAGGCAGCTATTAGATCTTTACAGAGTGCAGGGCTTAATGTGAAAAGAGTAAAAGACGTAACTCCCACACCTCACAACGGGTGTCGGCCAAGGAAGAAAAGGAGAGTATAAATTATGGGGAGATACTTAGGACCTAAATGTAAATTATGTAGAAGGGAACGAACAAAACTTTTTTTAAAAGGATCCAAATGTAATACAGAAAAATGTCCTTTTTCTCGAAGAACTTATCCTCCAGGTGTGCATGGAAAAAGACAAACAAAACAATCTTACTATGGTCTCCAGCTGAGAGAAAAACAAAAAGTAAAAAGAATGTATGGAATGTTAGAAAAACAATTTAAACGCTTTTTTAGGTTAGCAGTTAAATCTAAAGAAGTTACTGGTAGAAAACTTATTCAACTTTTAGAACGGAGATTAGATAATGTTATTTACCGAGCATTATTTGCTCTTTCTAGAAACGAAGCTCGCCAAATAGTAAGGCATGGTTTCGTTTTTATTGGAGAAAGGAGAGTAAATATTCCTTCTTATATTACTAGAGAAGGAGAAGAAATTAAGATAAAGGCTAAAGAAAGTGTAATAAAAAGAATAAAGGAAAATATAGAAATAAACTCTAAAGAAAGAAGTGTACCAACTTGGATAGAAGTAGATAATGAAAACCTAAAATTAAAAATAAAGAGATTACCAGAGAAGGAAGATCTAACTATTCCTATAAGTGAACAGTTAATCGTTGAATTATATTCAAAGTAATAAAAGATAGGAGGTCAAAAAAATGGGTATAAGCTGGAGAGACTTCCAATTCCCTAAAAGAATAGTTATCGAAGAAGGTTCTTACACTCCCTACTATGGAAAATTTATCGCTGAACCTCTAGAAAGAGGTTATGGGGTAACTTTAGGAAATTCATTAAGAAGAACTCTCCTTTCTTCTATTGAAGGAGCTGCTGTTACAGCTATAAGGATAGAGGGAGTGCCTCACGAATTTTCCACTATAAAAGGTGTAAGAGAGGATGTACCTCAAATCGTACTTAATATAAAAAATGTTGTACTAAGATCATACTCTAAAGGACCCAGAAAAATATACATAAAAGCTTACGGAGAAAAAGAAGTAAAAGCTGGGGAGATTATAACTGATGAAAGTATAGAAGTAATCAATCCTGATTCTCATATAGCTACTCTAACTTCTAAAGACGCTAGTCTCCAGATAGAAATGGAAGTAGGTAGAGGGAGAGGATTTGTTCCTGCGGAGATGAACAAACGTGAAGATATGCCTATAGGAACTATTCCTATTGATTCTATATTTACTCCGATAAAAAAAGTAAACTTTAAAGTAGAAAATGCTAGAGTGGGAAAAAGAACTGATTACGATAAACTGATATTAGAAATATGGACAAATGGAAGTATAGAACCAAAGGAAGCTTTAATCTATGCTTCTAAGGTGTTAAGTAAACATCTGGAATTATTCTTTACTTTGGGAGAAATTCCGGAAGAGGAAGTAGAAGAACTTACACCAGAAGAAATTTCTTTCTATGAAAAACTCAAAATTCCTGTCTCCGAACTTGAACTTTCGGTGCGGAGCGCTAATTGTTTGAGAGAAGCGAATATAAAGATTTTGGCAGATCTGGTAGAAAAAACAGAAGCAGAAATGCTTTCCTATAGAAATTTTGGGAAAAAATCATTAAATGAAATAGTGAATCTTTTAAAGAGTATGGGATTTTCCTTAGGTATGAAGATTGACAGAAAAAAACTTCAAATGGTATGAGACATAGAAAAAAAACTAAAAAATTATCTCGTTCTCGAGCTCAAAGAAAAGCTTTGATAAGAAGTTTAGGTAGAGCTCTAATTCTTTGTGAAGCAATAAAAACCACCAAATCAAAAGCAAAAGCAGTGAAAGGCTGGATAGATAAATTAATCGGGTGGGGTAAGGTTGATACTCTTTATAATCGTCGTTTAGCCTACAAAGTATTGGGAGACCATAAACTAGTAAAAAAACTCTTTACCGAAATTGCTCCTCGTTTTAAAGATATAAGTGGCGGCTATACTCGAATAATAGATTTAACCTACCGAAAAGGTGATGGTGCAAAATTATCCTTGATAGAACTAACCCGCAGGGAAAAGAAGGAGAAAATAAAAAAGAAAGAAGAAAAAGGGAAAGTTCCATCTAAAAAATCAGAAAAATCGGAATTACACCCTCCTAAGAAGGAAGAAAAACCCAAAAGAGGGTTTATCAAAGGAGTAAGGTCAATTTTTAAGAAAGAAAGAGATTCTCTGTAAGTTTGGTTTTATAATGAAGTGGGGAAAGGTAATAAACCGTTGTCTCCCATTGGTAAATAAATCTCCTACCTTAACCCTTACTTCCTTAGCTAAAAAACTCAAAAGAGAAGGTAAAGATGTAGTAAATTTTGCTGGAGGAGAACCGGATTTTGATACGCCAGAGTTTATAAAAGAAGCAGCAAAAGAAGCCTTAAAAGAAGGATTCACTAAGTATACCCCTTCTACAGGAATACCCCAATTAAAGAAGGCTATCGCTAAAAAAATAAACGAGGAGAATGGATTTTCCTGTAACGAAGAGAATATAATTGTAACTGCGGGAGCAAAATTTGCTATATTTATTTCTCTTTTTGCTCTCCTAAATCCTCAAGAGGAAGTAATTATCCCTTCCCCTTATTGGGTAAGTTATCCTGAAATGGTTAAACTTGCTGGAGGAAAAGTAAAAATACTACCTGCACAAGAGGAAGAAAATTTCAAAATAAACCCTAGTAAGCTAAAGGCACTCATTACTTCTAAAACTAAAATTTTAATCCTAAATTATCCTAATAATCCTACAGGAATAACTTATACTAAAGAGGAGTTAGAAGAAATAGCCCAGATAATAAGAGATTCTCCTCTCTTTGTCTTAAGTGATGAGGTATATGAAAAGATACTTTTTGATAATCTTGCCCATACCAGCTTTGCTTCTCTAGAAGGAGTAAGAGAAAAAACAATAACTATAAATAGTTTCTCTAAAAGTTTTTCTATGACTGGTTGGCGAATAGGTTTTATGGTTGCTCCTAAAAAGATTGTAGAAGAAGCATCTAAAATAGTAGACCATACCACTTCTTGCCCTAATAGTTTAGCTCAAGTAGCTGCTGTTAAAGCATTAGAAAATAATAGAGATTGGTATAATTTTATAAAAGATACCTTCCAGAAAAAAAGAGATTTAATTTATGAAAAGCTCTTAGAGTGTCCTAAATTGAAGCTTATAAAACCCCAGGGGACCTTTTATTTATTCTGTAACATAAAAAGCACTCATCTTAACAGTTTAGAGTTTTCTTCTAAACTTTTGACTCAATCTCTTGTGGCAGTTATACCTTCTACAGGATTTGGAGAGGATGGTTATATAAGAGTGAGCTTTGCTACTAATGAGGAAAATATATTAAAAGGAGCGCAACGCATTAAAGAATTTTTAGCTAAAATTTAAAATGGGCAAAACTATCGCTGAAAAAATCTTTTCTTACCACGCTAAAAAATCTTTAAAAAGTGGTGACGTAGCTGTATGTAAGGTAGATTTTTGTTTTTCTCAGGATGGGACTACTTCTTTAGTATTAGACGCTTTAGAAAAGTTTTCTCAAAATATAAAATATCCTAAAAAATATGCCCAATTTATCGACCACAGTATACCTGCTCCTAATGTAGGTGTAGCAAAAGTTCATATTCGAATGAGAGAAGCTACTAATAAGTTAGGGAATTTACTTTTTGACGTTGGTGAAGGTATATCTCACCAGCTAGTAATAGAAAAAGGACTTGCCTATCCAGGAGCACTCATTTTAGGAGCAGATTCTCATACTTCAACCTGTGGAACTTTAGGAGCAGTTGGTTTGGGAGTGGGTTCTACAGATTTAGCAGTTACTTTAGTTACAAGAAGAAATTGGTTTAAAATACCTTCTACTTACAAAATAATCGTAAAGGGGAAAATACCTAAAGGGGTTTTTAGTAAAGATATTATCCTTTATATCATCAAGCAACTTACGTGCTGGGGAGCTACCTATCGCTGTGTGGAGTTTGATGGAGAAGTAATTAAAGCACTTTCCTTG
The DNA here is from genome assembly GCA_003644405.1 of Candidatus Omnitrophota bacterium. Lineage (GTDB taxonomy): Bacteria > Omnitrophota > Gorgyraeia > Duberdicusellales > 4484-171 > B7-G16. Next base: position 31,204 of record QNCE01000002.1, read on the forward strand.
GAGGCACGATTCACTATAACAAATATGAGTATTGAGTTTGGTGCAAAGTGCGGAATTATAGCTCCTGATAAAAAAGTGTTTAATTATTTAGAAAAAATAGGAATTAGCAAATATAAACCTTTTTACTCTGACAAAGATGCCAAGTATGAAAAAATTATAGAATTTGATATTTCTAAACTTTCTCCTTATATTGCTAAACCTCATAGTGTAGACAATGGTGTGTCTATTGAAGAGGTCGAAGGACTTCCTATAAATCAGGGTTACATTGGAACATGTACTAATGGAAGATTAGAGGATTTAGAAATAGCTGCACGGATATTAAGAGGAAGAAAAGTTCATCCTGAAGTAAAACTTTTTGTTGCCCCTGCATCTAAAAAAGTATTTAAGTTAGCTTTAACAAAGGGTATCATAAAAACCCTTATCGAAGCAGGAGCAATTGTCCTTCCTCCTGGATGTGGACCCTGTGTAGGAACTAATCAAGGAGTGCCTGCTGATGGAGAAGTAGTTATTTCTACTGCTAATAGAAATTTTAAAGGAAGGATGGGAAATCCTAACAGCTTTATTTACCTTGCTTCTCCTGCTACCGTAGCTAGTTCTGTTATAAGAGGAAAAATAACTGATCCTCGAAGATATCTTTACCAAAAAAGGAGGTAAATAATGACAGATATGACTACTCTTTTAAAACTTGCTATGGAGAAGGGAGCAAGTGATTTACATATTACTGTAAATTCTCCTCCTGTCTTAAGAATCGACGGAAAACTTCACCTTACAGATCTACCTCCTTTAAATTCGGAACAGACAAAGGCCCTCATATATAGTATCTTAACCGATGATCAAAAGGCAATATTTGAGAAGGATAAAGAGTTGGATTTTTCCTTTTCTGTTCCCAATATGGATAGGTTTCGTATAAACGTTCACTATCAGAAAGGGAATGTAGAAGCAGCTTTAAGACGTATTCCTAGAGAAATTCCTCCTCTCGATGAACTGGGTGTTCCTTTAGTAGCTTACGATTTAATAAGAAAACCTAATGGTTTAGTTTTAGTAACTGGTCCCACAGGAACAGGCAAAAGTACTACTTTAGCAGCAATGATTGATGTGATAAATAAAGAGAGAAAAGAAATAATCATCTGTATAGAAGATCCTATAGAATTCTATCATAGCAACAAAGAAAGTATAATAAAACAAAGAGAAATTTACGCAGATACTCACTCTTTTCCCGAAGCTTTAAGAAGAGCATTAAGACAAGATCCTAATGTAATTGTAGTAGGAGAGATGCGTGATTTAGAAACTATTGCTACTACCTTAACAGCTGCAGAAACAGGACACCTGGTTTTAGCTACCCTACATACTCCCGATGCTCCCCAAACTGTCCAAAGAATTATTGATGTTTTCCCTCCCCATCAACAAAAGCAGATAAGGGTGCAACTCGCTGATTGCCTTCAGGGAGTAATCTCCCAACTTCTCTTACCTAGAGCTGATGGGTTAGGAAGAGTGTTAGCTACCGAGGTTATGATTGCTACCCCAGGAATAAGAAACCTAATAAGAGAAGGAGAAATAGCGCAAATTCCTTCTTTGATCCAAATGGGAGCTCAATATGGTATGCATACTATGGATAAGTGTCTGAAAGAATTGTACAAAAGAGGAATAATTAACAGAGAGATAGCTATAAGTAAAGTTAAAAACATAATGGAGTTTGAAAACTTATGATTTTTAAAGGTAAAGTTTTTAGATTTGGTGACAATATAAATACTGATTGGATAATATCTGGTAGATATAAATTTTCTATTACTGATATGAAAAAGCTGGCTCAACATATCTTTGAAGATATAAGGCCTAACTTCTATAAAGAGATCATCCCCAACAAATCTATAATCGTAGCAGGTTTAAATTTCGGCCTAGGTTCCTCTCGAGAACAAGCACCTTGGGTAATAAGAGAAGCTAAGATTCTATGTGTAATAGCTAAAAGTTTTGCACGGATCTTTTATAGAAATGCATTTAATATAGGACTACCGTTAGTGGAAGCAGATACCGATTCCTTACAGGAAGGAGACATTATCCGTGTAGATATCGATAAAGGAATAATAAAAAATATAACTAAAGGAGAGGAAATTCTCTTTCACCCTTTAGATGAATTTCGTAAAGACCTTATAAAGGAAAAAGGAATTATTAATTACCTAAAAAAATACCAAGATTTTCAAATTTAAACAGTAATGGGCTATAGAATTACTCTTATACCTGGCGATGGAATAGGACCAGAGGTTACCCAAGCAGCACGTCAATGTATAGATGCTTTGGGGATAGAAATAGAATGGGAAATTGCTTTGGCTGGAGAGCCTGCATTAAAAGAAAAAAACTCCTTACTTCCTAAAGAAACTTTGGATTCTATCAAAAAAAATAGAGTAGCTTTGAAAGGTCCTATAGTTACCCCAATAGGGAGTGGTTTTCGCTCTGTAAATGTAGCTTTGCGCCAGACTTTAAATCTCTATGCTTGCGTAAGACCTGCTAAGTCTATTGTGGGAATACCTTCTAAATACAAAGACGTAGATATCGTAGTAATAAGAGAAAACAGTGAAGATTTATATGCGGGAATAGAATTTTTTAAAGGAGAATCCTCTACGAAAAATTTAATAGAGGAACTGAGCCAATTAAGTGGAAAAAATATTTTAAAAGATTCAGCAATATCTATAAAACCTATTTCGCAATCAGCTTCAGAAAGAATTATTGAATTCGCCTTTGAATGGGCACAAAAAGAAAGAAGGAAGAAAGTAACTTGTGTACATAAAGCAAATATAATGAAAGCTACTGACGGGTTATTCTTAAGTTGTTTTAAAGAAATAGCATCCAAATATCCTAATATAATAGCTGAGGATATTATTGTAGACAATCTATGTATGCAACTAATTTTAAAACCAGAAAATTTCGATGTATTAGTTTTGCCAAATCTCTATGGGGATATAATCTCGGATCTATGTGCAGGTTTAATTGGGGGCCTGGGAGTAGCTCCCGGAGCTAATATTGGTAAAGAATTTGCTGTATTTGAGCCAGTTCATGGAGCTGCCCCTAAGTATGCAGGAAAAAATAAAGTTAACCCTACAGCTACAATTATTTCGGGAGTAATGATGCTAAAGCACTTAGGAGAAATAGAAAAAGCTAAACTTTTAGAAGAGGCTACTTATCAAGTGATAAAAGAAGGAAAATTTGTAACCTATGATTTAAAACCACGAAGAGATGATCCTACAGCAGTAGGAACAAAAGAAATGGCTCAGGCAATTATAGACAAAATCAATGGAATGAAAAAGTAATGGAAAGAGTTAAAAAAATATCTATTATTGGAGTAGGCTCAGTAGGAAGTACGTTAGCTTTTAATATCCTAAAAAATCTAGACATAGAAGAATTAATTCTTATAGACATTGCTGGTTCTCTAGCAAAAGGGGTTGCTTTAGATTTAGAAGATACTAGGGCATTTTTAGAATTTTCTACAAAGATACTAGGAACCTCCAATATAAATCACATCAAAAATTCTGATATCGTTGTTGTTACTGCGGGAAAGGCAAGAAGTGCAGGAATGACAAGATATGATCTTCTTAATATCAACAAAGAAATTGCTAAAAAGATCGCTAAAAAGATCAAAGAAGTAGCACCTACATCTTTAGTAATAGTGATAACTAATCCCGTGGATTTTATCACCTATGTAATTAAAAAAGAGACGGGTTTTGGAAGAGAACGAATTATAGGGATGGGGTCTTCTTTGGATTCTGCCCGTCTTCTTAATCTTGTTTACCAGATGGTTAAAATTAGCCCTTCTTCTATAGAAACAATGGTATTAGGTATGCACAGTAAAGATATGCTTCCCTTGGTTAAAAAATGTAAAGTTAAAGGTATAAGTATAGATAAATTTTTGTCTCAAGAAAAGATAAAACTAATTTCAGAGAAAACAAAAATAAGAGGTAAGGAAATCGTCGAACTTCTAAAAAATAGAAGTGCTCATTTTGCTCCTTCTCTCGCTGGTTATCAATTAATTGAAGCCATTGTAAAAGACAAAAAAGAAATTATATGCGCATCAACTTATCTTAATGGAGAATACGGAATAAAGAATGTATGTATAGGTGTGCCTTGTATTATTGGCAGAAAGGGAATAATAAAAATAATCGAAATAGAATTAAGTAGAGAAGAAAAAGAAAAACTCTTAAAATCAGCAAATTACTTCAGAGAATGTATGAGCTTGCAATAATAGGAGCTGGTGCAGGAGGAATTGAGGCAGCCAAGGAAGCTATTAAAAACAACTTAAAAACTATTCTTATAGAAGAATTTCCCTTAAACTTCGGAGGTACTTGTTTAAATAAAGGTTGTATTCCTACCAAGTTATATCTCCAGTTAACAAAACACAATCATAACTTAGAAAATATTTTTTTGAGAAAAAACCAGGTAGTAGATTCTATAAGGAAGGAGGTATTCTCTTATTTAGATAGAAAAGGAGTAGAAATCCTGTGGGGAAAAGCTCAATTATCTGACAAACATACAATAAAAATAAACAAAAAAGAAATAGTGGCAGAAAATATAATTATTGCTACAGGAAGCATTCCTAAAAAGATTATAAAACCCGATGGGAAAAAGATAATTTTTGCTGAAGATATATTTAACTTATCAAGTCTTCCTACCAATATTCTTATCGTAGGAGGAGGCAGTATAGGATTAGAGTTTGCTTCCTTTCTTAATAATTTATCTAAGAAAGTAGTGGTGATAGAAAAAGAAAAACAGATTTTGCCTAATTTTGAAAGAAAAGTGAGTCAGCGTTTAAGAGCGATATTAGAAAAAAGTGGTATAGTGATAAAAACTTCTACCACTTTAGATGAATTTAATCTAGAAAAATTTGATATAGTACTTTTAGCAGGAGGAAGAACGCCTAATACAGAAAATTTAAATTTAGGTGAAATAGGATTAAAAACAGATAGTAATGGAAGGATAGAAACTAATGAATATATGCAAACTAACATAGATAATATTTTTGCTTGCGGAGATGTTACCTCCCATAAAATGTATGCTTATGTAGCAGAATATCAGGCACGCGTAATTTTAAAGAATATTTTAGGGCAAAGAGAAGCTATTAACTATGAAGGAATCAGCGAATGTATATTTTCTATTCCTCAGATAGCAAAGGTAGGAATAGATGAAGACGAAGCAAAAAAGGCAAATCTCTCTTATCAAATTATAAGAACAAACTTCAGAAAGTTTTCTTCCTCCCACGTTTATCAAGATGAGGATGGCTTTATTAAACTTCTTATTGACTCTAAAGGCAAAATACTAGGGGCTACTATAATTTCCAACTACGCTTGCGAACTTATAAGTATCTTTTCTTTAGCTATAAGAAACCACCTTATCATAGATAAGATAAAGAACTGTGTTTTTACTCATCCTACTCTCTCAGAAATTATACCATCCTTCCTAAGAAGCTAAAGTTTTCTAAGGTAGCATCCAATTAACTGCTGCTATTTTTATCCTAACCCTCTATAATGTAAAAAGTTGTAAAAGATAAGAAAGGCAGCCTATCTTAAAAAGAGGTTAGGATGGATGAAAAAAAGAAGAAGTATAAGATGCATATGGTGTGGGAGTTTAAATACTAAGAAACATGGGAAAATAAAAAGAACAGGATTTTACTTAAAATCAACAAAACAAAAAAATACCCAGAGATTCTATTGTAAGGGTTGTAAAAAGACATTGTTGTTAGGAAAGATAAACGAAAAAGATATTCCCACAAACTATTCATTGAAATGATTAAACGCCATATAGAAGATAAAGCAAGCTATAGAGTTATTGCCAAGAGGTTAAGAGAGACTACCCATTCAAGACTCTCTTCCTTTACGGTATTTAATGCTGTAAAAAGAGCCTCTTTGAGTTCTAATCTTTCTGCCAGAGGCAGATCTGCCTTTGGCAGAAGAATTAGCCGGTATCTCTATAAAAGGGATAGATTGGGTAAGATTTGCTTTAGAGAATAACAACAGTTAATATAACGCTTCATTTTCTAATTAATTGAAAAGATTATAATTTCTATGGTATAATATTAAAATTTAAAATATGGAGAGTAAAAAGATGGAAAAAGTATTAATAGTAGACGATGAAGTAGAAGTTGCAGAATTCTTAAGTAGTTTTTTAAAAAGAAAAGGTTTAAAACCCTTTACAGCCAATGATGCTAGAAAGGCTTTAGAGATTTTTACTCAAAAAAAACCCGATCTTATCCTTCTGGACGTAAAAATGCCTGGAGAGGATGGTTTTTTTGTATTAAAGAAGGTAAAGGAAGCCTCTAAAGACGTTAAAGTAATAATGATTACTGCAAGAGATGATAAGCCCTCTATTATAAAGGCGAAAAGAATGGGTGCAGAAGATTATCTTATAAAACCCATAGAATTAGAAAATCTGGATACAGTCATTTCCAAGTATATAAAGCCTAAAAAATAATGCGCATCTCCTATAGAAAAGAACTGGAAAAAGCAGCTCGTCAGATGATCCTTATCCATCGCACAGAAACTCTTATAAAACTTATCATAAGAACGATAATAAAAAATTTAAGAGTCTCTCATGCGGGGATTTTTCTCTTTGACAAAAATAAAGAAAGCTATATTTTGACCATATCTAGAGGTAAACAAGGTATAAAAATTCCTTCAGGGTTAGTAAAGATTTCTAAAGACTCACCCTTAGTAAAATACTTTCTCTATAATAAGTATTACAACCAATGGAGTGATGATTTTCTCCTTCTTAAAAGAATAAAGAGATTTTTAAGGAGAAAAAAAACGGATGAGAAGCTTAAGGAGTTTTTTCAAAGGTTACTGTATCAACTCTTTATATACAAAGTAGAGGTTGCTCTTCCCATATTTTTTAGAGAGGAACTTTTAGGGATATTTATCTTGGGTAGAAAACTAAACGGGAAATCGTTTCCTGCTGAAGAACTAGCTTTTTTATCTATTCTCTCTTCAGATGTAGCTATGGCCATTCGTAACGCCTCTTTATTTGAAGACTTAAGAATCCAGCTAGAAAAGAATCAAGCTCTCTTTATTCAAACTATCACTGCCTTAGCTCAAGCTATAGAAGCTAAGGATAAATACACCAAAGGGCATACCGAAAGAGTTGTAACCTTTTCTCTAAAAATTGCTCAAGAGCTTAAGAAAATAAAAAAGATAAAAAATTGGGAAAAATTTGAAAATAATTTAAAGATAGCTGCTCTCTTACATGACATTGGCAAGATAGGAGTTCCAGAAAAAATTCTTAATAAAAAAAGGCCGTTAACCAACAAGGATTGGGCGTTGATAAGGATTCATCCCTTAATAGGAGAGGAAATTCTCTCTCCTATAAAAGACTTAAAAGAAATAATCCTAGCTGTAAAGCATCATCATGAGAGATACGACGGAAAAGGGTATCCTTCGCAATTAGAGGGAAAAAAAATACCTTTAATGGCAGCAATTATCTCTGTTGCCGATGCCTATGACGCTATGACTACAGAAAGACCCTACCGAAAAGCCTTAACAAGAAGCGAAACAAAGGAAGAAATATCTAAAAACAGTGGTACTCAATTTCATCCCTTAGTAGTTAAGGCTTTCCTCAACGCTTTCAATAAAGAAGAATTATAACCAAAAAGATGAAGAAAATCCTTATTTTTCATATCTCTCAATTTGGTGGACATAGAAAAGCCAGTGAAAATATAAAAGAAGCTCTAATTCTTAAAGAACCTAACTTAGAAGTAATTAATTTAAATGGTTTTGCCTACTTAAGCCCCTATGTGGAAAAATTTGTCGATTCTATTTATACCCTTGCTATAAAATACCTCCCTCCATTGTGGGGAAAGATTTATGATAAAAAGAAAGTTATAAAAACTATAACTCCCTTTACTAAACTAATAAATCTTATAGCTGCACCTAAGTTTTTATCCCTAATAAAAAAAATAAAACCAGCAGTAATTATAGCTACGCAAGCTTTCCCCTGTGGAATTATTGCTGAGCTAAAAAAAAATCGATGGATAAACGTACCTTTAATAGGAGTGGTAACTGACTATTATCCTCACCGGCTATGGATTCATCAAGGAGTAGACATTTACACAGTAGCATGTCAAGGAGCAAAAGATGTACTTACAACAGAAGGAGTAAATCCTGAAAAGGTAAAAATTTTAGGCATTCCTATTTCTGTAAATTTTCTAAAAGCTTATGATAAAAAGGAATTAGCAAAGAAATTTGGTTTTTCTTTAAATACAAATACTATTTTACTTATGGGAGGAGGCTTAGGTATAGGACCCATAAAGAAGATAGCTAAAGTGTTGGATGATGTAGAAGAAAAGTTTCAGTTGATAGTAATCTGTGGGAAAAACAAAAAACTATTCAATTGGTTTAAGAAAAGCGTAAAATACTTTAAAAAAAGACTATTTTATTTTGGATATATCGACTTCGTAGATAAATTGATGGACTTCTCAGACATTATTATAACTAAAGCAGGAGGCCTTACAATTTCTGAGGCTTTAGCTAAAGGAATGGCAACGATTGTAGTAAATCCTATCCCTGGTCAAGAGGAAAGAAATGTAGAATATCTGGAGAGAAAAAAAGCTATACTGAAAACAAATTCTGTAAAAGAAATCGGAGGTTTGGTCAAAACACTTCTAAGAGACAGGAATAAACTATTCTCTTTAAAAAGAAATGCTCTGCAAAACGCTACGATAGATTCCTCATTAAGAATAGTTAACTTGGTTTTAAGCTATTTAAATTGACGACCGATGTATTATTTCTTCGTTTTAGGAAGGTGGGTAGCTATACTTCTACCAAGAAAGGTATCATACCTATTAGCTTCCATTATAGCAAGAGTAAAGTTCTTTTTTAGTAAAAGAGACAGGGAAAATTTGATATATAATCTTCTACCTATCCTAAAAAATAAAAAAACAGCCTATCGGTATGCCAGAAAGATTGTGGAAAATTTTGCCTATTACTTAGTGGATTTTTTTCGATTTTCTAAGATTGACTCTGAATTTATAGAAAAATATGTGAAATTAATTAGGATTGATTTTTTGCAAAACTTGATTAAAGAAAATAAAAAAATAATAGCTCTTACTGCTCATCTAGGAAACTATGAATTGGGAGGAGCTCTTACTTCTATATTAGGATATAAGGTGTACGCAGTTGCTTTGCCTCATAAAGATGAACGGACAAATAGCTTCTTTAATCGCCAAAGAGAAGTATGTGGAGTAGAGGTAACTTCTACAGGTATAGGAATAAAGAAATGCTTTCAAGCATTAAAAAGCAGAAAAGTCCTTGCTCTTCTGGGAGACAAGGATTTTTCAGGAAAAGGTAAGAAGGTAAAAATGTTTGGCAAAACATGTATTCTTCCAAGAGGAGCAGCAAATTTCTCTTTAAAAACAGATGCTTATATTATCCCTTCTTTTTTAATAAGAGAAAACAAATACACTTATAGTTTAATTTTTGATACCCCTATATCTCCTTATCGAGAAAATAAGAAAAAAACTGAAGAGGAGATTATACAAGAATGTGCTAAAATATTAGAGAAGTATATAGCTAGGTATCCTGAACAGTGGTATATGTTTGAAAAATACTGGATAGAGTAATGAAAGTGTGGGTATTAATTCCTGCATACAACGAAGAAGATACTTTGGGACAAATATTAGAGGAGTTAAAAAAGAAATCCCTATCTGTATTAGTGGTAGATGATGGCTCCTGGGATAATACTTCTCGAGTAGCGGAAGATAAGAGAGTAGTGGTAATTAGAAACAAAAAAAATTTTGGAAAAGGACTATCTATAAAAAGAGGAATAAGATACCTTTTAGATAAGGAAGACTTCGATTATTTAATTACTATGGATGCAGATAACCAACACTCTCCACAAGATTTAGAGAAATTTTTAGAGGAAGCAAAGAAAGGAGAAACTTTTATTATAGGTAATCGTATGGATGAGCCTAGAGGAATGCCTAAAATACGGGTTTTTACTAACAAGTTAATGTCTTGGTTTATATCTAAAATGGTAAAACAAAAAATACCAGATACACAATGTGGCTTCCGACTAATTAAAAGAGATATCTTAGAAAAGATAAATATAGAAACTGACAAATATCAAATAGAGTCAGAAATTCTTATAAAAGCTGCTAAAAGAGGAGTGAGGATAAAATCTATACCCATAAAAAGTATTTATTTTAAAAATGCTAAAAGTAAAATAAACCCTATAATGGATACCATAAGATTCTTAAAATTTATATTTTTTCTTAATGAAGGAAAATAACTACTTACTTTTGAGAAAAAGGATGATTGAAGAACAATTAATACCTCGAGGTATAAGGAACAAAAGAATTCTAGAGGCCTTCGAAAATATTCCGCGCCATCTTTTTGTACCGGAGGAAAAACAAAGCTATGCCTATGAAGATCACCCTCTATCTATAGGATGGGGGCAAACTATATCCCAACCATTTATAGTAGCTCTAATGACACAACTCCTTGAACCCAAAAAAGATGAAAAGGTTTTAGAAATAGGTACAGGTAGTGGTTACCAATCAGCTATATTAGCTTATCTAGGATGTAAAGTGTTTACTATAGAAAGAATTCCTCAACTAGCTGAGAGGGCCCAGCAAGTTTTAGAGTCTTTAGAATTTAAGGTGGAAGTAAAAATAGGCGATGGCACTCTAGGATGGGAAAAGGAGTCGCCTTTTGATAAAATAATTGTCACCGCTGCCGCCAAAGATATTCCTTCTCCTTTAGTTCATCAGCTGAAAATCGGAGGGAGATTAATAATGCCTATAGGTGGCGCTTTCCATCAAGAGCTTATTATAGCAGATAAAGTTACCAATAAAGAAGTTAAGAAAAAAAGTGCGGGTAGCTGTATTTTTGTTCCTTTAATTGGGAAGTATGTTGAAAGAAAGTGAGATCATTACAATCGCCTTAGCTGCTTCTCCTGTATTGGAACTAAGAGGAGCAATCCCTTTCGCTATAGCTAAAGGACTTTCTCCTTTAAAAAGCTATTTTCTTTCTATTATCGGTAATATGTTACCAGTTGTTCCCTTATATCTGTTCTTCAATTATCTCTTCCACAAGTTGAAAGATGTTCCTTTTTTGGGAAATTTACTGACAAGATGGTTTAAGGTTGTAGAAAGAAAGTCAAAACTTATCTCTACTTATGGAATAATAGGATTAATACTTTTTGTAGCTATTCCCTTTCCTACTACGGGAGCTTGGACAGGAACTTTTGTAGCTAATTTATTGAAATTCAATATATTAAAAACTTTACTAAGCATTTTATTAGGAATAATGATAGCAGGGATTTTGGTAGAATTAGCTACTCAAGGGGTGATAAAGTTGTGGCTCCTCTTTAATTAAAATTTAAAAAGAAGAAGTGGGGAAGGTATCTTATAAAAACTACTTAGAAACTCTAAATAAGATAAGTAAAGCTATAACCAGCGATCTCTATCTTGAAGATATTCTTAAACTCATTGTCATTAGAAAATTAAGCATGAATAGACGTTTACCTACGAAAGATATTGCCGAAGCTATCATTGCTGCACATGAAATCAAAAAAGATAAAAATTAAAATATTAACTGTTATACTACGTCAAGCTAAAATTTCTTGATACTCCCTCGCCATTAAGCAGCCATAACCTCTATTTTTTCTCAACTCCCTTCCTTGTAATCTCTATATAAGCTAAATACATTTTTAGAATAATAAAACTTTGCAAATAATACTTCTTTTAGCATTTTGTTATTATAACAACAAATAAGTTTTTTTTCTGACATCTTTTCTATTTATGATAACCTCTTCTCACAACCTAAGAGGCTAAATTTAATTATAAATACATTTATTATATGAGGAGGTGGATATGAAAAAAGTTTAGTTCTGTTTCTTTTTATTATATCTGTAGGAATCTTTTTCTTCTATAAAAAGAAAAATAGCACAGATTATTAAGAAGATGTTTAGTTAATTTTTTTAGAGCTTTCTACACACTTTTGTTGACACTACCAGAGGAATAGATCAATTGACATAAATTAAAAAATATGGTATTTTAGGGAGATTTTTGAAGAATTAATTTTGTTGATATTATGGTTGCAATTATTGATTATGGCTTAGGAAATCTACAAAGTGTAAGTAAAGCCTTCCAAATAATAGATAGAGATGTCCGAATCTCTTCATCTCCCTCCTTAATAAAGAAAGCAAATATTATCGTTCTTCCTGGAGTAGGAGCGTTCTTAAAAGGTATGGAAAATTTAAAAAATACAGGTATATTAGATACTGTAATAAGAGAAATAAATAAAGGAAAACCTTTTTTAGGTATATGCTTAGGACTTCAACTTCTTTTTACCTATAGTCAAGAGCATACCTTAGCTCCGGGAATGAATATTATTAAAGGCGAAGTAGTAAAATTTACTAATGATTTAAAGATTCCTCATATGGGATGGAACCAAGTAGAATACACAAATAATGAATTAACTAAGAAATTATTTAAAAATATACCTCAAAAAGCATATTTTTATTTTGTGCACTCTTACTACGTTAAACCAAAGGAAGAAGCAATCATAGTGGCTACTACTTGGTATGGAGAAATATTTCCTTCAGCAGTGGTAAAAAATAATATTGTAGGGGTGCAATTTCATCCTGAAAAGAGCGGAGATATGGGTCTAAAGTTTCTAAAAAACTTCTTAGAAATTTACGGAAATGCTTGCTAAAAGAATTATACCCTGTCTGGATGTTAAGGATGGTAGAGTAGTAAAAGGAGTAAACTTTAAAAACTTAAAGGACGCTGGAGATCCTGTCGAACAAGCAAAAGTTTATGCTGAAGAAGGAGCAGATGAGATAATCTTTTTAGATATTACCGCTAGCCTAGAAAAAAGGAAAACTATTCTAGATGTAGTTAAAAGAACAGCGCAGACTATATTTATTCCTTTCACAGTAGGAGGAGGCATCCGTAACCTAGAAGATATCCGCATTTTACTAAAATCTGGCGCAGATAAAGTCTCTATGAATACCTCAGCGGTAGAGGTACCATCTCTTATAAAAGAGGGAGCTGAAGAATTTGGTAGTCAATGTATAGTGGTAGCTATAGATGCTAAGTTAATAGAAAATGAAAAAAACTTTACTAAAAAGTGGGAACTCTATACCTACGGAGGAACCAAGCCCACAGGAATAGATGCTATAGAATGGGCAAAAAAAGCAGAATCTTTAGGCGCAGGCGAAATTCTTCTCACGAGTATGGATAAAGATGGAACAAAAGATGGTTATGATTTAGAACTTACTAAAGCAGTATCGGAAGCGGTAAATATTCCTGTTATTGCTTCAGGAGGTGCGGGTAATTTAGAGCACCTGTATCAAGCTTTTACTGTAGGAAAAGCAGATGCTGTATTAGCAGCTTCAATATTTCATTATGGGGAGTACTCTGTTAGAGAGGCTAAAACTTATCTGAAAGAGAGAGGAATACCTGTAAGATTGTAATAAGATGTGTGGAGTATTTGGAATATTTGGTCATAAAGAAGCAGCAAAACTAACCTATTTAGGGTTATATGCTCTCCAGCATAGAGGAGAGGAAAGCGCAGGAATTGCTGCATTTGATGGCAAAAGGCTGAATTATCAAAAAGGAATGGGTTTAGTAAGTGAGGTTTTTAGTGAAGAAAGAATAAAAAAACTAAAAGGTTATATAGCAGTAGGACATAACCGCTACTCTACCACTGGATCCAGCATTGCCGAAAATATCCAACCAATTCTAGTAAATCATAAAAAAACACCAGTAGTTGTTGCCCATAACGGGAATTTTACTAATACTTATGAGTTATATTCTCAATTAGAAAAAGAAGGAGCTATCTTTCATACCACGATGGACTCAGAAATTATCATTCATCTTCTAGCAAGAGCCCAGAAGGATAACTTTAAAGATAGTCTCCTTTACGCTCTAAACAAAATAGAAGGAGCCTACTCCTTAGCTATGATTATTGGTAATAATCTTATTGCTGCTAGAGATCCCTGGGGGTTTAGACCTTTGTGTATTGGGAAGTTAAATGATGCCTATGTAGTAACTAGTGAAACCTGCGCTTTGGACTTAATCGGGGGCAATTATTTAAGAGATGTAGAGCCAGGGGAACTCATAATAATCAATAGTAAAGGAATGGAATCTATAAGATTTAAAACAGCTTACAGAAAAGCTATGTGTATTTTTGAATATATATATTTTGCTCGTCCTGATTCCAACATTTTTAACTACAACGTATATTTAGTAAGAAAACAGCTTGGGAGACAGTTAGCTAAAGAATATCCCTTAATATGTGATTTTGTTATGCCTATCCCTGACTCGGGCAGTTATGCTGCTTTAGGTTTCTCTGAAGAAGCAAAAATACCTTACCAGTTAGGAATGATTAGAAATCATTACATAGGCAGAACTTTTATACAACCTTCTCAATTAGTAAGGGATTTTAGAGTAAAAGTCAAACTAAATCCTATAAAGGACGTACTTAAAGATAAAAAAGTAGGTGTAATTGAGGATTCTATAGTAAGAGGAACAACAAGTAAGATAAGGGTGAAAACATTAAGAGAGGCGGGAGTAAAAGAGGTACACATGAGAGTAAGTTGTCCTCCTCTTAGATTTCCTTGTTTCTACGGAATTGATTTCCCTACTAAAAGGGAGCTTATTGCTGCCTCACGGAGCATAGAAGAAATTAAAAACTTTATTGGTTTAGATAGTCTAGGTTACTTAAGTTTGGAGGGGATGCTTAAGAGTATGCCTCATCCTCCTCAGGATTTTTGTACCGCTTGTTTTACAGGAAATTATCCCATAAAGCCATCTAAAAAAATGTCAAAAAGTATACTGGAGAGAAGGTAGATGCCTACTAAGTATATATTTATAACTGGAGGAGTAATTTCTAGTTTAGGAAAAGGTATTGCCTCTGCTTCTATAGGTAAGCTTTTGGAAGCTAGAGGCTTAAAAATAACCATAATAAAATGCGATCCCTATATAAATGTAGATGCAGGAACAATGAATCCCTATCAACATGGAGAAGTTTATGTAACCGAAGATGGAGCAGAAACAGATTTAGATTTAGGACATTACGAAAGATTCACTAACGCTTATATAACTAAAGATAACAACATAACTACAGGAAAAATCTATAACTCTGTGATTACTAAAGAACGAAGAGGGGATTACTTAGGAAAAACTGTGCAAGTTATCCCTCATATTACCGATGAAATAAAAGAAAATATCAAAAAGGTCTCTCAAGGAAAAAATTTAGATGTAGTGATTGTAGAAATTGGTGGCACGGTAGGAGATATAGAAAGCCTTCCTTTCTTAGAGGCTATAAGACAGATGGGGTTAGAATTAGGAAGTAAAAATGCAATCTATATTCACCTTACGTTAGTTCCCTTTATAAAAAGCGCTCAGGAGTTAAAGACAAAACCTACCCAACACAGTGTGGGAACTCTTCGAGAAATAGGAATACAGCCAGACATCCTTTTATGTAGATGTGATCGCCCCCTGCCTAAAGGAGTAAAAGAAAAAATAGCCCTATTCTGTAATGTAAAGCCAGAAGCAGTAATCCCTGCGTTAGATGTAGAAACTATCTACGAGATTCCCCTTATCTATAAAAAAGAAGGTTTAGATAAACTAATCATAGATATGCTGGAACTCCGATATAAAAAGGGAGATTTGAAAGAGTGGAGGAAAGTAGTTAGAAATTTAAAAATGCCTAAATACTTCACAAGAATTGCGGTAGTAGGAAAATATATAACTCTTCAAGATGCTTATAAATCAATATACGAAGCTTTAATCCATGGAGGAATTACTCACAATGCAAAAGTAGAAATAGAGAAAGTAGATTCAGAAGAATTACTCAAAAAAGAACCACAAACTTATTTGAAGAATGTAAAAGGAATTCTTGTCCCTGGAGGATTTGGTTATAGAGGAATAGAAGGGAAAATAAAAGCTATCGAGTATGCTCGTACTAGAAAAATCCCTTTTCTGGGAATATGCTTGGGAATGCAAACAGCAGTTATTGAATTTGCTCGTAATGTCTGTGGACTTAAGAAAGCTAATTCTACAGAATTTGATAAAGATACTCCTCATCCAGTAATAAGTCTCTTAGAAGAACAAAGAAAAATAAAATTCAAGGGAGGGACGATGCGTTTAGGAGCTTATCTCTGCACACTTAAAAAAGGCACAAAGGCTCACTTAGCTTACGGCAAAAAGAATAAAGTATGGGAAAGACATCGTCACCGCTATGAGTTTAACAATAGATATAGGAAAATTATGGAGAAATACGGATTAGCAATATCTGGAATTAATCCAGAAAAAAATTTGGTAGAAATTATTGAATTGAAAAACCATCCTTTCTTTGTTGCCTGTCAATTTCACCCTGAATTTAAGTCCAAACCAAACAAAGCCCATCCTTTATTCTCTGCTTTCATAGAAGCATCCTTAAAAAAACAATTACCATGAAAATTATAAATAAAAGAGTATTAGCAAAGGTAGGCAAACTAAGAATTGTAGAATTAGAAATCGTCTCTTTTATAGCTAACAAGGTAAAACCTGGTCAATTCATAGTGGTAATGGTAAATGAAAAAGGAGAAAGAATACCTCTCACAGTAGCTAAAAAAGATTTAAAAAGAAAACGTATTACTGTTATCTTCCAAGAAGTAGGATTTACTACCAAACTCCTAGGAAATTTAAAGAAAGGGGAAACTCTATATGCTTTACTTGGTCCTTTAGGTAATCCTACAGAGATTAGACACTTTGGAAGAGTAATCTTAATAGGTGGAGGAGTGGGAACAGTAGAAATGTACCCCATAGCCGAAGCTCTAAAAAAAGAGGGCAACCATATTACTACCTTAATAGGCGCAAAAACAAAAGAATTGCTAGTGCTAAAAGAAGAATTTAGAAAAATATCTGATAAAATTACTTTCGTTACCCAAGATGGTTCTTATGGAAAAAAAGGTATGGTCACCACTATATTAGAAAATTTATTAAAGAAAAATTACTATGACTTTGCTTACACTGTGGGACCTGTGCCTATGATGAAAAAAGTTGCTTACATAACAAAGAAATTCTCCTTAAGAACAGTGGCCTCTTTAACGACTCTTATGGTTGATGCTACGGGAATGTGCGGAGTATGTAGAGTTAGTGTAGGTAACAAAACTAAATTTAGTTGCATAGAAGGTCCTGAATTCGATGCTCATCTTATCAACTGGGAGGAATTAGAGAATAAACTTAAAATGTACAGAAAGAAAGAAAAATATATATGTAAACTTCATAAGTTATGCTGAAAGAAGCTATAAAAGCAAAAGAGCTAAATCCTCTCCAAAGAGTTAACAGCTTCCAGGAGGTAGTATTAGGATATACTCCTCAAGAAGCAGTGAAGGAAGCAAAAAGATGTTTACAATGCAAAAACCCAACTTGTATTGAAGGATGTCCCATAAAGATAGATATTAAAAAATTCATCTATCATGTTGCCCAGGGAGACTTTAGGAGTGCATACTCTATTATTAGAGATAAAAATGACTTTCCCTCCATATGTGGAAGGGTATGTCCAGCGGAGTATCAATGTAGAAAATCGTGTGTACTTACACCAAAAGATGCTCCTTTTGCCTCACCTTCGGCTATAAATATCCACCTTTTAGAAAGATTTATAGGAGATTACGGTATCAAAAATAAACTTAACTTAAAGCACAATTCTTCTCGCAAACTTTGGCCTTCTAAGAAAGTAGCAATAATCGGGTCAGGTCCTGCTGGACTTACCTGTGCAAGCACGTTAGCACACTACGGAGTAAAAGTGAGCGTATTTGAATCCTTACATAAAATAGGAGGTGTTCTTCAATATGGCATCCCTTCTTTTAGACTTCCTAAGGATGTTATTGAGAAAGAGTTAAATAACTTAAAAAGAATGGGAATAAAATTTATAACTAATTATTTAGTAGGAAAGACCATTACTTTAGAGGAATTATTCGAAAAAGACTTTTCTGCTGTGTTTGTCGCCACTGGCGCAGGTACACCTTCTTTTTTAAATATACCAGGAGAAAATCTATGTAACATTTATTCAGCTAACGAATTTTTAACTAGGGTTAACCTTATGGGTGCCCACTATTTTCCTAACTTTCATACTCCTGTTAATATCGGAAGAAAAGTTGTTGTTATCGGTGGAGGCAATACTGCTTTGGATGCTGCTCGTTGTGCCCTTAGAATTCAAAAGATGAAAGGGCAGAAACCAAATGTCACGATTATATATAGACGAACAGAGAAAGAAATGCCTGCAAGAAGAATAGAGTACTTCCATGCCCAAGAAGAAGGAATAAAATTTCAATTTTTAACTCAACCTATTAAATTTATAGGAAATAAAAGAGGATATGTCAAGGAAGTAGAATGCCTAAAGTGCAAATTAGGCCCCAAAGATGACCAAGGAAGAGCTAAACCTATTCTATTAGAAAATTCTAACTTCAAGATTAAATGTGATTTAGTAATTATAGCTATTGGATTTAAACCTAATAAAACATTTCTACAGGCTACACCTTCAATTAAGCTGAACAAAAAAGGCTATATTGTTGTAGACCCATCAACGTTACAAACCTCCCTTAAAGGAGTTTATGCTGGAGGAGATATTGTAAAAGGAGAAGGAACGGTAATTGAAGCAATGGGAATGGGAAAGAAGGCCTCTCAGGCTATCCTATCCTACATTTCCTAAAATAGGTAGCATCCAGTTAACTGCTGCTATTTTTATCCTAACCCTCTATAATGTAAAAAGTTGTGAAAAATAAGAAAGGCAGCCTATCTTAAAAAGAGGTTAGGATGGATAAAAAGAAATTGTAAGGAGCATAATAAGCGAAAGAACGG
>QNCE01000003.1 GCA_003644405.1 Candidatus Omnitrophota bacterium
GCTTCTTTTCGAGACAAAGCTCTTTTAAAATCATCAAAATCTATAAGTTGGAACTGGGGATTTTCCTTTTTAAGTTTATCTATCAAAGAAGGATGTGCCTTTCTTCTAAATCCTATATACTTAAATTGAGTATGGCAATTAGGGCATTCCTTTAAAGGGAGCTTTAGCCCTATCTTGTGACAAGAAAAACATTCCCCTGATAGTTCACCTAATACAAAGAGGTGTTTTTCTATATCATCCAAATCTAAAAACTCCCACACTCTTAAGAAACCTTTCATTTTTTTCTATAGAATTTTCTTATTGCTTTTAAAACCTCTTGAGGAGCATCAACAACTTCGAAGAGAGATAAATCTTTTTTTACAATTGTTCCCTCACTTAATAAGGTGTTTTTAAACCAAGCTAACATACCTTTCCAGTAGTTACTAACTACCAAAATTATAGGAAAGGGCTTTATGCGGTGAGTTTGAATTAATGCCAAAGCTTCAAAAAGTTCATCTAAAGTTCCGTACCCCCCAGGAAAGACTACAAAGGCACATGAGTATTTTGCAAACAACACCTTTCTCACAAAAAAGTATTTAAACTCTAAGAGATAGTTTACGTAGGGATTAGGAACCTGTTGTTCAGGAATAAGGATATTTAAACCAATGGATCTTCCTTTTGCATGGTAGGCTCCTTTATTAGCTGCTTCCATAATTCCCGGGCCTGCACCGGTAATTATACTGTAGCCATTTTTGACTAAAAACTTTGCACATCGGTAAGCAAGTTTATAGTAGGGATGGCTAGAGGTCACTCTTTTAGAGCCAAAGAAAGATACCGCTTTTTTTATGCGAGAAAGTCCCTCAAAACCCTCTACAAATTCACTCATTATGCGGAATATGCGCCAAGTATCCTGTTTAATAAAACTATTGGTAAAATCAATTTTTTTATTATTCATTTTTTTAAATCACTAATTTCTCCGCGATATCAGTTACTATAGGAATTCTGCATAATCTGCCAGTTAGGGCAGAGTAAATACCGTAGAGAGAAAGAACCGAAAAGATAATTATTCCTAAAACATAGAATATCCCTCCAATCAGAGGAATAAGAGAAAGTACAGCGAAAATAACCTCTCCTATAAAGATTACTAAACCATGTCTAGCATGGTAGTGGGTAAAACGGTTATCTTTCTTTATAAGAAAAGCTAAAATCCATAAAAAGAATACATAAGAAAGTGCGGCTAACCCTGCCCCTTTTTTAATCTCTTCTAAACTTAAATCTTCCTTTTTACTCATCTTTCACCTCCTCCAAATTTAAAAATCTTATTTATATTATAGACAATTTACAGTTAATAACAATAAAAAAAATTGCCCCCCTGCTTTTTAATAAAGCAGGGGGGCAATTAGTTAGCTAATGACCTTAGAAGGTTATCTTCATTTTTCCAATAACCTGGGAAGCACTATCATCGTTGGAGTCATTAAAAGCATCACCAGGATTAAAATAACCATACATTAGGCTGAACTGAACATCCTCAGTGTAGTTGTAAGTAAGATGTAAATCTATTTCGTTACCTAAATCTTTCTCCTGATCCATAGTGTAACCACCCCAGGGTTGAGTGACAGAATTGGTATCACCAGAAAGAGTGCTTACCTTACCTACCAACCTTAAGTTAGCATAGCGTAAGCTTAAAGAGACATCATCGGTAAGGTCAGCACCTAAATTTACGCATATTGCTTGATAGTTAGAATTCTTAAATAGAGCATTTGCAATATCAGCAGGAGTAATTTCCTCATACATCGGGTCCCATTTATCACTTATTCTGATGTAATCTAAACCTATGCTCATAGGAACCCAGGTATCAGTGAGTTTGTAAGTTGCACTAGCTAAAATTGCTAAGTCACTGCTGTGTTTATCGGTTCGGGGAGCAGAAGAAAATCCAACATTAGCGTATCTCTGATACTGATAAGCTATCTCTCCGGTTAAGATTAAATTCTCAACAGGAGAAGAAACCACTCTTACACCTATGTTACCAATATCTGCCTTTTTCCTGTCATCGAGGATGTAGTAAAGCTCAGCGCTGGTAGTTTCGTCAACTTCATAGTTAGCATCTAAAATGTAAATATCTCTATCATCGCTGTCGTACTCATCACCTTCTGAATTCTTAATTAATCCTAAATTAAGAACTAAAGGAGAATAATCTAAAGTTGCCATTATCCCTTCAAATGTCTTTGCTCCACAGAGATCAGAAAAAGCGGTTCCTGCAAAATTAGAAGCTCCTTTGTAGTTGGTGTTAGGGTCAGCAACAATCAAGCCACTTCCTATCTTTACTCCCTGCTTACCAATCTTTAAGGTAAGAGGATAGTCAAGGAAGTTTTTTAATGTGATCCATAACCCTCCTAATAACATATTACCACTTGCGGTAGGAGTTCCTGAGGCACTAGTTCCTCCACCCCATATTCTCTCATGGAAAAGCACAGTATTTGCTGATACATCTTCAGTTAAATCAGCACTGATAGAGAGTTTAAGAATAGATGCCAGAGCACTGGCATCATAGTCGGTTCCTCCCCCAAGGTGAAAGTCACTGCGGGAAAGAGCGTACATATCAATTTTCCCGCCCACTTTAACATTCTCTACAGCAGCAAAAGCAGTACCTAAAAAAGATACTGCTAAAATTGCTACCAAAACAGTTAATTTCTTACTCATTATTCGACCTCCTTTCTCAAGAATTTCTATTTATCTCCAACAAGGTTTAAAGAATCCTTGTTAATATCTTGCCTATCTATGTTATATCATCCACTTCTCCAACAATCTCTCAGGATTTTTTTAGGTTACTTTAATAAATTTCACCTCCTTTCCTCCTGGATTGAGATTGTTTGTGGATGGTATAACCTTTCTGTAAACGTTTTCAAAGAACTCACTATTCTTTTTTAGCAAATAATTATTTAGTTGTCAAGATTTTTTTACCTTTTTCTTCCCATAAATTGTTATCATTATTTTTAAAAACCCTATATATTGTGTCCAAATTTAACAACTAAGTTTTTATCCTAATTTTTACTATTTTTCTTATCCTTTTTGTGATATTTTTACTTCTCTTGCCCCCAGCCCGATTCGAACGGGCCCACCAGGCTTAGGAGGCCTGTGCTCTATCCTCTTAAGCTATGGGGGCAAAGATAGTCTTCAAAACTTTATTAATGAATAAACAGGATAAGATTTAAGTTTTTTTCTTCCTTTTAAAGAAAGGAGCTCGATGAGGAAAGCTATACCTACTATTTCTCCTTTCAGTTTCTTTACTAATCTCACGATAGCATGGGATGTGCCTCCGGTAGCTAAAAGGTCGTCAACTATCAAAACTTTTGCTCCTTTAGGAAAGGCATCACGATGAATACAAAAACTATCTTTTCCATACTCTAACTTGTAGCTTACCTTATAGCTTTTATAGGGGAGTTTGCCTGGCTTTCTTACAGGAATAAACCCACATCCTAATTTATAAGCCAAAGCCCCTCCTAAGATAAATCCTCTAGCTTCAGCACAGACGATATAATCTATCTTCTTATCTTTAAATAGGCTAGCTAAACGGTTAATAGTTATTTTAAATGCTCTCTTGTTATTAAGAAGAGTGGTTATATCTCTAAAAAGAATGCCTTTTTTGGGAAAATCAGGAATAGTCCTTATAAGATTCTTTAAATCCAACTTTACCTCCTTTAAAATTCTATCTCTTTTTTCTGTTCTTGAGCAACATATTTTCTTAACTTCTTTATCGCTCCCTCCTCAATCTGCCTTACTCTTTCCCGGGAAACTCTTAGCTCCTTAGCTACTTCCGCTAAAGTATGCGGTTTACCATCGCTTATCCCGAACCTTAAATCTAAAACTCTCTTCTCTCTATCACTAATAGCATCTAAAAGATGAACGACCTCTTCATGTAAGAAGAAACTCTCTATTTCTTTCTCTGTATCAGCATATCCCGTAGCTTTAATAAAATCCCCTAATTGAGAATCCCCCTCTTCTCCTACAGGAGCTTCCAAAGAAGTTTTTTTCGTCATCAATCTCTCTAGTTGAACTATCTTTTCTACAGAAAGTTTCATTTTTTTAGCTAACTCTGAAGAGGTAGGTTCTCTCTTCAACTTTTGACGCAACTGCTCCTTTTTTTTCTTATACTTAGAGATTAACTCACTCATATATACGGGTATCCTTATAGTTTTACCTTGGTCAATTAAAGCACGGGTTATTGCCTGTCTTATCCACCACGCAGCGTAAGTGGAAAATCGATAGCCTTTTTTTAAACTAAATTTATCAATAGCTTTCATTAACCCAATATTTCCTTCAGCAATTAAATCCATAAGTGGTAGACCTAAATGGGTATAATGTTTGGCAATATTTACTACTAACTTTAAGTTGGAATTTATCAATTTTCTCCGTGCATGTTTATTGCCTTTTTTAGCTTTCCTTATCAGATCCTCTTCCTCTTTCTTAGAGAGTAAAGGGATATCTTTTATCCTCTCTAAGTAAGCTTTAATTGCATCCATAAATAATTATTTTCTTTTCTTTCCTTTTCTGATCTCTTTATCCTCTAAAGCTGCTTGAGCAGCAGCTAGTCTAGCTATAGGAACTCTAAATGGAGAACAACTTACATAATCTAAACCAATTCGATGGCAAAATCTTACTGACTGGGGATCACCTCCTTGCTCCCCACATATCCCTACTTTTAAATTCTTCCTTGTCTTTCTTCCTAAGGTTACTGCCATCTCCATAAGTTTTCCTACCCCTGTCTCATCTACAGAGACAAAAGGGTCGTAAGGCAAGAGTTTATTCTCTAAATAAACTTTTAAGAATCTTCCTGCATCATCACGGGAAAAACCAAACGTCATCTGAGTAAGGTCATTAGTACCAAAAGAGAAAAATTCTGCATAAGCAGCAATCTCATCGGCAGTTAAAGCAGCACGAGGAACCTCTACCATCGTTCCTACACTATAGTTTAACTTTACCTTATACTTCTTACTTACTTCTCTAGCTACCTCATCAATATAATTTTTAGTAATTATAATCTCGTTAACATGACCTACCAGAGGAACCATAACCTCTGGTTTTATTTTAATCTTTTCCTCTTTTATAAAGTAAGCTGCCGCCTCAAATATTGCCTGAGCCTGCATTTTTATAATTTCAGGATAAACTATTCCTAACCGGCAACCTCTAAATCCTAACATAGGATTAAATTCGTGTAGGCTACTCACTGTATCTTTTATCTTCTGAGGAGAGATACCAATCTTTTGAGAAAGTTGTTCTATTTCTTCATCAGTTTTAGGAAGAAATTCATGAAGAGGTGGATCAAGTAACCTTATAGTTACCGGGAATCCTTTCATTACTTTAAATATCCCTTTAAAATCTTCTCTTTGAAGAGGAAGGAGTTCTTTTAAAGCCTTTTCTTTTTCTTCTTCACTTTCAGAAAGAATCATCCTCTGCATTTTAGGAAGTCTGTCCTTACCAAAGAACATATGTTCGGTTCGGCATAAACCTATGCCTTCAGCACCAAAATCACGAGCAATTTTGGCATCGTAAGGAGTATCGGCGTTAGTTCTTACCCCTAACTTCCTTATTTGATCAGCCCATTTCATTAACTGTGCAAACTCTCCAGATAATTTAGGCTCAACTAATTTTACCTTCTCTAAGAACACCTCTCCTGTAGAGCCATCGATACTTATAATTTGACCTTTCTTTATTAGATTATCTTTCACCTTAAAATAACCTTCTTCTTCATTAACGATAACCTCAGAACATCCCACCACACAAGGCTTACCCATTCCTCTTCCTACCACTGCAGCATGACTGGTTAATCCTCCTGTGGAAGTAAGAATACCACAAGAAGTTGCCATGCCTCCTACATCTTCAGGAGAGGTTTCCTTCCTTACCAAGATTACCTCTTTCCCCTTTTCTGCTTCTTCAATTGCCTCCTCAGCAGTAAAAACAACCTCTCCTACAGCCGCTCCAGGAGAAGCAGCTAATCCTTTAGCTACAGGTATAGGTTTAGAAGAAGGGTCTATTGTAGGGTGAAGAAGTTGGTCTAAAGATTGAGGACTAACTCTTTTTACTGCCTCTTCTTTAGTGATTAGGCCTTCTTTAACCATATCTACAGCAATTTTTACACTAGCTTGAGCAGTTCTTTTGCCCGTCCTTGTTTGAAGAAGATAAAGTGTACCTTTCTCGATAGTGAACTCTAAATCTTGCATATCTTTAAAATGCTTCTCTAATTTTTTCTGAATACGATAAAGCTGATTATATATTTTAGGCATAGTTTTTTTAAGTTCCTCTATGCTCTGAGGAGTCCTAATTCCTGCTACTACATCTTCACCTTGAGCATTCATTAAAAACTCTCCATAGAATTTTTTCTCCCCTGTAGAAGGATTTCTGGTAAATGCTACACCTGTGCCAGAATCAGGACCCATATTCCCAAACACCATAGCTTGCACATTTACCGCTGTTCCTAAAGTATGAGGAATTTTATTTAAATTCCTGTAAGTTATTGCTCGAGGATTGTTCCAAGATTCAAAAACTGCCAGAATAGCCATCTTAAGTTGCTTCCATACATCTTGAGGAAAATTATAACCCATTGTTTCTTTAAAAAGCTGCTTAAACTTCTGTGTAATATCCCTCCAGTCATCGGCACCTAACTCTACATCTAACCTTACGCCTTTTTCTTTCTTTTTTTCTTCAATTATCTTCTCAAACTTATCTTTCTCTATCTTTAAAACTACATCTGAAAACATCTGAATAAATCGGCGATAAGCATCAAAGACAAACCGTTCATCATTAGTCTGAGCAATTAATCCTTTAATAGTAGTATCGTTCAGGCCTAAGTTAAGAATTGTATCCATCATCCCCGGCATAGAAATCGCTGCGCCACTCCTTACAGAAACTAAAAGAGGGTTGTCTTTCGAGCCGAATTTTTTACCCATCGCCTCTTCAATCTTCCTCATATACTTTTTAACTTCCTCAAAAAACTCTAAGGGTAACTTTTTGTTATTCTTATAGTAATAAGTGCACATTTGTGTAGAAATTGTGAATCCTGCAGGCACAGGGATGCCTAAATTGGTCATCTCAGCAAGATTTGCTCCCTTCCCTCCTAAAATATCTTTCATCTTAGCATTCCCCTCTGCCTTTCCTTTACCAAAGAAGTAAATATATTTTTTTGCCATTGCCTATCCCTCCTCTCTTTAAGTTAACTCCAATCTTTCCCTTAAGTATTCATAAACTCTATCTATCTCTACTCTTTGCTGAACCATACTATCTCTATCTCTTACGGTAACTTTTCTATCACTTAAACTCTCTACATCCACAGTAACACAGAAAGGAGTTCCTATTTCATCTTGCCGGCGATATAGCTTACCAATAGCTGCTGTATCATCATAGACAGCAGCCATCTTATCTTTTATATCATAAAAAATTTTCTTAGCAAGTTCTACTAACTGAGGTTTGTTCTTAAGAAGAGGGAAAATTGCTACCTTATAAGGAGCCAAACGAGGATGAATTTTTAAAACCACTCGCACTCTTCCTTTTACTATTTCTTCAGTATAGGCATCACAAATTACTGCAAAGAAAGTCCTATCTACTCCTGCTGAAGGCTCAATTACATAAGGAATAAATTTTTTACCTGTTTGATCATCGTAGTAATAGAAATCTTTTTTACTTACTTGAGAATGCCGGGTTAAATCATAGTCTCCTCTATCAGCTATTCCCTCAAGCTCTGACCAACCAAAGGGAAAATTATACTCTACATCAGTGCAGGCACGGACATAATGAGCAAGTTCATCTTTTGAATGCTGACGTAACCGTAAATTTTCTTTCTTTATTCCTACCTTATCGATGTAAAAGTTATATCTGCCCTCTACCCACCAATGGTAAAATTTTTCTGCTTCTTCAGGTTTAGTAAAATACTCAATTTCCATTTGCTCAAACTCTTTCATTCGAAAAATAAAATTCCCTCCAGTAACTTCATTCCGAAAAGCTTTCCCAATTTGAGCAATACCGAAAGGAAGTTTCTTATGAGTAGTATTTATAACATTTATAAAGTTAGTAAAAATACCTTGAGCAGTTTCTGGGCGAAGATAAGCAATCTGTGGTTGATCCTCAGTGGCACTTATATTTGTCTTTAGCATTAAATTAAACTTTCTAGGCCTGTATTTAGAGGTATCAATACAAAAACCACAATTAGAACAACGGTAAGTGACTTTGTCTATCTTTTCCAGCTTATCTAAACGTTCTCTCTTTTTGCACTGAGGACAATCAAGAAGGAAATCAACAAATCCTTCAAGATGCCCACTGGCTACAAATACATCCTGATGCATTATGATTGCGCTATCTAAACCTACAATATCCTCTCTTTTCTCTACGTACTCATTCCACCAAATATCTTTTATCCTCTTTTTTACTATTGCTCCCAAAGGCCCATAATCCCAAATGCTAGAGAGCCCTCCATAGATTTCTGAACCTCCAAAGATAAATCCTCGACGTCGACAAAGAGATACAATTTTAGACAATTTCTCTTCAGGCATAGATTTTTATTATATCTAAAAAAAAATAAATTGCAATTTTATCTTCTCTTAGCCAAGTAATCCTTTAGCTTCCTAAATTCTTCTTCACTCATTGAGAAACTTTCCTCAGCTAGAGGAAAGTTCCTGCCTTTAACATCACAGATAAAATCTTTCAATGCTTTAACTATTAAGGGGTATAAATCGCAGTAAACTCTTACAAATTTTGCTTTCATCTTCTTATACAATCCTAACAAATCATAGAGGACAAGAACCTGTCCATCACAGTGAGGACCCGCCCCTATACCAATGGTGGGAATCTTAAGTGATTGAGTAATTAACTCTGCTAACTGCAGGGGCAGGCACTCTAAAACTAAGCTAAATACCCCTATCCTTTGAAGCTCTCTTGCTTGTTTCAGCAAACTCAAAGCTCGATGGAATTTTTTTCCCTGTACCCGAAACCCTCCTAATTTCTGTACTGTTTGAGGAGTAAGACCAATATGCCCCATAACAGGAATTCGATTAGCTATAAGTTGGCTAGTTACTTGGAGGCAGTTAGAGAACCACTCTATCTTCACCGCCTCTGCTCCTGCTTCGTAAATAAACTTTTTAGCATAGTAAACTGCTTTCTTAGGAGCTTTCTGATAACATACATAAGGCATATCTGCTACTACCAAGCTATGTTGGACAGCTTTCTTTACTGCTTTGGTATGCTCAAACATTTCACGAAAACTTACTTCTTTGGTAAACTCTTTTCCCAAAACTACGTTGGCAAGAGAGTCTCCTACTAAAATTATATCTAGTCCCACCTGGTCTAAAATAGAAGCAAAAGAGTAATCGTAGCAAGTAACCATAACGATTTTTTCCTTGCCTTTCTTTTTAAGCAGCTTATCTATCTTTTCCGAATTAGAAAATGTGGAGATGCTCTCCTTTTTCATCTTTAGTAATTACAAAAATTTTTAATGTAGATAGGTTTTTAGAAAGAAACTCTTTTAACTTATCTATCCCCATAATAAAAAATGCTGTGGCTAAACTATCGGCTGTAGTAGCATTCTTTGCTACCACACTCACACTTAAAATATTACCTCTTTGAGGAAAACCAGAAAAAGGGTTAATAAGATGGGAGTAAGTCTGACCTTTGTAAGTGAAAAACTGCTCGTAGTTACCTGAGGTAGCTATCGCTTGGTTATAAAGTTTGAGAGAGTAAACCAACTCACCTTTTCTTAGAGGATCACCTATCCCTACCTGCCAAAACCCTCCCTCTTTCTTACCCAAACAATAAATATCTCCTCCTGCATTAATTAAAGCACTATCTATATTGGCATCTTTTAACTTTTTCACTGCTTTATCTATCATATACCCTTTAGCAATTCCTCCTAAATCAATAATTAATCCTTTCTTTTTGATAGTTATTGTGCCTTTTTCCTTATCTAAAAGGATATACTCCATACCTCCTATTTTCTTTATCTCCTCTATCACTTGAGAAGAAGGAAAAAACTCTTTTTTCTTATTATTTATTAAATCCTTCCAAAACTTATAAAGCGCGCCTCTGCTCACATCAAAATAGCCGCCAGTTAACTGATAAACCTGACTAGCCAAATTTATAACTTCTATGAGTTCCTTTGACACTTTGACAGGTTTATTATAACTTCTGTTTAAAGAAGATAGTTCAGAATAAGGGGCATAAAGGTTAAAAATCTTATCTAATCTCTTAAATTCCCTATAAACTATTTTAGCCGCATCAGGGTATGGAGAAATTACCTCTAAAAATGTAGAACTAATAACAAACTTGTCTTTATAGAGGGGGGGCTGAGCACAATCTAATAAAAGAAGCAGGAGAAAAATAAAAAGTATTTTCTTCATAGAAGTATTCTATTTTTTTAACCACTTCAGAAGCTTATCCAAAGACCAACAATTCAAAACATCTTCTTTCTCCAACCATCCTCTTCTTGCTACACTTACTCCCAAATCCATATTAAGCATCTGATCAAGAATATGGGCATCGGTTCCTAAAGCAATTTTTACTTTTTTTGCTCGTGCGCGCATACAGTTTATATCATTTAAATCCAACCTCTGCGGAAAACAGTTAAGTTCTAAGGCAACTTGATAATCACTAGCCACTTTGAGGATTTCATCAAAATCAATTTCGTAAGAATCTCTTACTCCGAAAAGTCTCCCTGTGGGATGAGCAATAACATGCACGTACTTATTTTTACAAGCACTTACTATTCTCTTAGTGAGTTGGTGTTGGGGCTGTTTAAATCCTGAATGAATAGCAGCAATAACTAAATCGAACTCCTTTAAAACACTATCAGGATAATCAAGGCTTCCGTCGTTTAAAATATCCACTTCTGTACCGCATAAAACCTTTACTTTTTTAAGTTGGCGATTAATCTTTCTTACTTCTTCAATCTTAGCATAAACGTCTTTTACAGAAACCCCTCCTGCCACTTTAAGTCCTTGAGAGTGATCACAAATTCCTACATATTGGTAACCCATCCTCTCTGCATAAAGAGCTATATCCTTTATAGTAGATGTTCCATCACTATACTTAGAGTGAACATGTAAATCACCTTTAATATCCTTCCTATCTATAATTTTAGGTAGTTTATTCTTTAAGGCTAACTCTACTTCTCCTCTATCCTCTCTTAACTCGGGAGCAACAAAAGGCATCTTAAAAAGTTCAAAGATTTCCTCCTCAGTTCTACCTGCTACCTTTTTTTCTTTACCCTTAGTTAAAGCAAATACCCCATACTCATTTATCTTGTAGCCATCTTTACTTGCCAGTTGTCTTAACTTTATATTAAATGCTTTAGAACCGGTAAAGTACATAAGAGCTGAACCAAAGCTTTCTTTCTCTACTACTCTTAAATCAACTTGAATTTCATTCTCACCTGCTCTCACTGAAGACTTGGTCTCTCCTTTAGCAAGAACTTCTCTAACATAACTTAAATTCACAAACTTATCCATAACTTCAGAAGGATTTTTAGAAACTATAAGGATATCTATATCTCTTATCGTTTCTTTTCTCCTCCTTACAGAACCAGCTACTTCAATTTTTTCTACTTCCTTCATTTGCCTTAAAGGTTCTAAAAAACCTTCTGCTATTTTTAAAGCAAGATAAAGGGGTGTTCTTTCTCTTCCCTTCTTTAGGAGACTAATGCCTTTTAAAATATTCTCCTCAGTCTTTTCTCTTATACCATCTAACTTCCTTAACTTACCACTTTTAGCAGCCTCTTCTAACTTTCCTATAGAATCTATCTTAAGTTTTTCATAAATAAGCTTTACTGTCTTAGGACCTAAACCAGGTATTTCCATCATCTCTAATAAACCCTTAGGCACCTCCTTTTTTAACTTCTCATACTGAGTTAACGTCCCTGTCTTGATTATCTCCTTTATCTTATTAGCTAAATCTTGACCTATACCGGGAAGAGAGGTAAGTTTATTCTCTTTAGCAAAGACTTCTACATCTTGAGTAAGGCTTTCTATATTCTGACTCGCTTTCTCGTAAGCTCTAATTCGAAAAGGATTTTCTCCTTTGAGCTCTAAGAGCTTAGCAATCTCTCTAAAAATATCAGCTACAAGCTTATTTTTCATCCTTTAATAAACTTAAGGTTTAAAGGATATGAAGTAGACACTTTGTTCTTAATTCCTCCTCGTGCGGTAAACTCTCCTATAACCAAAATTTCATAGGGCTCTATGGTTTTTTTTAAATCTATTAAAATTTTATTTACTGCGTGCTCATTATAAATTTTAACGTTGCGGTAAGCGTAGAGATAGTACTTTAGAGACTTAAGCTCTATCAACTTCTTTTTAGGAACATACTTTATAGTAAGTCTAGCGAAATCAGGAAGTCCTGAAAAAGGACAAAGACAAGTAAATTCATCAGTAGTAAGTTCTACTATAGTTTTACGTTGAGAATAAAGATAATCAATAGTCTTAAGAATTGATGTATCTATATCTTGAGGAAGAAACGTTTGGCCTTGTGTTTTCTTTGCTTTTTTTTCTATTTCTGATTCCTTCCTATCTGAATAAATCATTGTAGATAAAGATTACTAAATAGATTAAAATTTAAATGGTGTGTAAGAAATCCATTTAAAATATTTAAAATTTCCTCTTCATCGTTAGAACTAGGTTCTATCCTGAGTACCAGGGGAAAATCTGTATTCTGAATATAAGAAATAATAGCAACTACCGAAGAACTGATAGGAAAGACATCGGGATAAAAAGCTCGACATGTCTCGCAGAGAAGCCCTCCGCAAGAGATACTAAAAGAAAAGCCCAAAGATAACTTCTTATGACACTTAATACACTTAGTAAACTCTGGCTTGAATCCACAAAAAGTTAAAAACTTGGTAAAAAAAATACACAACAGTTTCGTAAGTCGATAATGGGTAAGAGATGAGAGAGAATTTTTAAGAAGGGAAAACACCAAAGGATTTTTGTCCCAAAGAGGAAGAGTTTTGTCAACAATCTCTATAAATTTACAAGCAACAGAGTTCTTCCCTAAATTCTTTCTTAAAAATGGAAAATCTTTAATTAAATCAGCGAATGATATAAGCCACAGAGTAGACCTTTTAGGGTAAAATACAAACTCGTT
The DNA here is from genome assembly GCA_003644405.1 of Candidatus Omnitrophota bacterium. Lineage (GTDB taxonomy): Bacteria > Omnitrophota > Gorgyraeia > Duberdicusellales > 4484-171 > B7-G16. The sequence goes on from QNCE01000003.1 coordinate 13,096, forward strand.
GTAAGTGAAAATATCCATAGAAGAGGAAAATTCTTTTTTAAGAGTGTAGAAGCCTTTTAAAATACCATTAATTTTACCAAACCTTTTAGTGAATACAGTAACAATCAAACTTGTTTCTCTAAAATTCATCCTTTTGAGTACAAACCCAAAATCTTTAGCAATCATTCTCCAAAAAAAGTAAAACCTCTTTTTCTTTTTTCTGCATTTTTCTTTTTTCCGCTAAATTTTTATCTCTATACCCTAAAAGGTGAAGTAATCCATGGATAATACAAAGAAGAAGCTCTCTTCTAAAAGAGGTCCGATATAATTTAGCGTTATTAGCCACTTCTTCTGTAGAAATAATCACCTCCCCTAAGAGACCATCTGGGTAGTTATCTGCTAAAGGGAATGCAATGACGTCAGTAGAGGTATTTTTTTTAAAATACTTTGCGTTTAGCTTCTTTATTAAATCATTACTACAAAAAGTTAAGTTAACTTCTTTTTGAACCCTTAAGAAACGTAAAATCTTCTCAACTTTTCTCCTAATCTCTCTTAGATTAACTTTCTTTCTGGTTTGGAGATTTTTTATTCGGACTTTCATCCTTAGGGTAATTTATCCGAGTATGGAATATAGCATTTAAAATACGGATAAAACTCTGAGTTATGCGCTCCAAATCTCTAAGAGTAAGACTACTTTCATCTAACTCTCCTTCCATAAATTTTTTCCTTATCACCTCTCTTACCATCTCCTCCACTCGAGAAGGTGTAGGTTCCTCTAACGTGCGGGAAAGAGCCTCAACAGTATCTGCTAAAGCTACAATCGCTACCTCTTTTGACTGGGGACGTGGCCCAGGATAACGGTATTCTTCTTTGTGTTCTTTGTCAGGCTCCAGTTCCTTGGCTCTTTGATAGAAGTAGTAGACTAAACTTCTGCCATGGTGCTGGTGAATGAAATCTATTATCCGAGGATTAAGATGGTATTTTTTTGCTAACTCTACACCTTCTTTTACATGATTTATAATAATTAACTTACTTATGGAGGGTTTAAGTCTTTTATGAACATCTTGATAGGGAATTTGATTCTCTACGAAGTAGTGCGGTTTGATAACCTTACCTATATCATGATAGTATGCTCCTACTCTGGCTAGAAGAGAATTTGCTCCAATCGCTTCAGCAGCTGCTTCCGCTAGATTAGCTACTACCAACGAGTGCTGATAAGTTCCTGGAGCTTCTAAGATCATTCTCCTCAAGAGAGGATGATTAAAATCAGAAAGCTCTAGTAAGGAGATATTAGTCACTACCTTAAAAATGAATTCAAATATAGGAAGAATACCAATAACTACAATAGAAGATGCAACTCCATTGATAAGACAAATTCTAAGAAGATCTAAGTTGAGAGAGGAAATACTAAACCCGGTTTGAGAGTTCTCTACTGTAAAAGCGATGAAGAATTGGATAAAACCAGCAACTACTCCTGCTCTTATAATCTGTAATCTTCTCCTTAACCGGTAGCTTAAAAGAGCCGTAGATAAAGATGCACAAAATAAAGAAATGCCTACATCGAAACTGCCTCCCTGCATACTTGCAGAAAGATAAGAGATAAATATGGAAAATAAGAGCGCTAACTCTAAATTATCAAACAAAAAAGTAACTAACATTATGAAACCAATAGCAGGAATAGCATAGCCTGATTGTCTAAAAGTCACTGTAGTAAAAAAAGCAATTATTACTCCAATGCTTGTTAAAAGAAGCAAATCTATATAAGAAGGCAAATCTTCTATCTTTCTAAAAAATTTAGCATAGACAAAAAGAAGTAAAGCAAGGATAAGAGGAGAGAAATCTATACTATAGAGATAGAAAACAAAGCCACTTATTAAGAAAAAGCTGGCAGAAAGAGATATAGTTCCTAGATGGAATTTATTCTTTTTCGTAAAAATCTTCATAAGCTTGAATTATTTTCTGAATTAAAGGATGCCTAACCACATCTTTTTTAGTAAGGTAAACAAATTTTATCCCTTTTATAGGTTTTAAAATTTTTACTGCTTCCATTAACCCAATAGGTTTTCCTCCTGGTAGGTCACTTTGAGTAATATCTCCTGTGATTACTGTTTTGGAATCAAACCCTAAACGAGTAAGAAACATCTTAAGCTGCTCAGAAGTACAGTTTTGTGCCTCATCCAGAATGATGAAAGCATTATTTAAAGTCCTTCCCCGCATGTAGGCTAAAGGAGCAATTTCAATAACTCCTGTCTCTAAATACTCCTCAATGGTATCCGGCTCCATCATATCGTACAAAGCATCGTAAAGAGGTCTTAAGTAAGGACCTAGCTTCTGGTACATATCACCAGGTAGAAAACCTAAAGATTCTCCCGCTTCAATTGCTGGACGGGTTAAAATTATCCTACTTACCTTTTGGTTGGTAAGGTAATTTACTGCGTAGGCCATAGCTAGGTAAGTTTTTCCTGTACCCGCAGGCCCAATAACAAAAGTTATATCGTAATCCTTCATTGCTAGGAGATACTTTTTCTGTCCTTCAGTTTTGGGAAAAACAAATCTTTTCTTAGGGGAAGGAACCTTTATTCTAAATGACTGTAGATAATCATCTAAATCTGTAGCTGAAGAAAAGTTTAACTCTAACTCCTTTGGAGTAAAAACGATACCTCTCTTAAAAAGCTCATACATCTTACCAAGTAAATTAGCTACTTTTTCTACCTGTTTCTCTCCCCCCTTTACTGAAATACCTTCACTCCTTAGAATAATCTGAACCTTAAATTTTTTTTCGAGCTCTTTAACGTTTTTATCTCCTACACCAAAGAGTGACTTTATAAACTCGTTATCCTTAATCTCTATAAGTTTTTCCATTCTCTACCTCTGGGATTAATCTTTCAAAGGAATCTTTATAACTAACCCTGGGTAAATTTTATCGGGATTCTTAATTATATCCTTATTTTCCTCATAAATTACTGGCCATTTCTTCGTCGTCCCATAGAATTTTTTAGATATCTTTTGGAGAGTGTCATTTTCTTTAACTTTATAAGTAATGTACCTAGGAATAACCTTTTGTTGGGGTATAGCTAATTTAGACTCCTGCTCGTTTTCTTGAGGTCTTTGTTCAATAACTTCCTCTTCTAAGATGGTTTCTTCGAAAGAAGTACTTTCAGGGGCAGAGGCTGGTTCTTCCTCCTTAGAAATAGAAGGTATAGAGGTCTCTTTAGGTTGATGGGGACCTAATTCTATCTCAAATACAGTGAATGTTCTAGTAGTCTTAGAAGGAGTGGGGCTCTCCTTTGGTGTGCCCATCAGATATCCTTGATTACCTTTAATATCCAAATCTCTCCTCGGCTTCTGGATTGTATAAGTTCTTATCAAGCATCCACTAAATACCCCTATCACTAATAAAAGTGCCAATATCCTTTTCATTGTTCACCTCCTTCTTCCAATAAATCAATATATAACTCCTTCAATTGAGTTTCATCCACAGAGGAAGGAGCCTGAGTAAGAAGACAAATCCCCTTTTGTGTCTTAGGAAAAGCAATCACATCACGAATACTCTCGGAATTAGTGATCAAAGCATAGAGTCTATCCAACCCAAAAGCAATACCTCCGTGAGGAGGAGCACCAAATTCTAAAGCACGAAGGAAAAAACCAAAATTCTCCTCCACTTCTTGAGAAGTTATCCCTAATAGAGAAAAAATCTTTTTTTGAAGTGATAAAGAATTTATTCTTATCGAACCACTAGCTATTTCTACTCCATTTAAAATCAAATCATAAGCTTGAGCTCTCACTTTACCTATCTCTCTATCTAAAAATTCTATATCCTCATCTTTAGGAGCAGTAAAAGGATGATGGTTTGACTTCCATCTTTTCTCTTCTTGGCTATACTCAAAAAGAGGAAAATCGTAAATCCATAAGAAACGGAATTTTCCCTCACCGATATCCGGTTTATCACAGGAATATCTATTGATAGCTTCCTGGTAACTCATACGAGGAAAGGGAGTTTTAACTTCCACACCCAAAACATCTTTAAAGGTGTAAACAAGCATTTCCTCTACTAAAGAAAATATATCTTCCTCCTCTATAAAAGAAGCCTCAATATCCAGTTGTGTAAACTCTGGTTGTCTATCTTTTCTTAAATCTTCATCACGAAAACACCTCACTATCTGATAATACCTGTCAACCCCTGAAACCATCAGAATCTGTTTAAATAACTGAGGAGATTGAGGAAGAGCATAAAATTTATTAGGATTTAGCCGTGAAGGAACTAAAAAATCTCTAGCTCCCTCAGGAGTAGATTTAGAAAGATAAGGAGTTTCTATCTCTATAAATCCTTTTTTATATAAGAACTCCTTAAATTTATAGTTAAACTTACTCCTTAAGATAAATTTCTCTAATACAGAAGGGCGACGAAGGTCAAGATAACGATGGTAAAGTCTTATCTCTTCAGAAACCTCAACATTTTCTTCTATGGAGAAAGGTAACTCCTTAGAAGGAGCAAGAATGTCTAACTCCTTTACTAAAACCTCAATCTCTCCAGTAGTAATTTTAGGATTTTCTGTACCCTGAGGACGCCTATTAACCACTCCCTTTACTTTCACTACGTCTTCGTTGTTTAGCCTTTTTGCTTTTTTATAAGTATCACTATAGGGTTTAGGGGTAAATACTAACTGAGTTAAGCCATATCTATCTCTTAAGTCAATGAAAATTATCTTCCCATGGTCACGGCGACTATGAACCCACCCGCAGAGGGTAACCTCTTTCTCTATATCTTTTTGCGTTAATTCTCCACAGGTATGAGTCCTCAACATAGCTCTTAAGAAAGAAAGAAATCAAGTATACGAGAACACTCCACGGTTCTTTGACAGGATTTTTTCATATCCCTTACTATTAAATGACCTCGTTTTATTTCCTCATCGCCTACGATAATAACAAAATTTGCGCCTGCTTTTTCAGCGCTACGTAATTGACTTTTAAGAGACTTTTCTTTATAACTGATATCTGAAGAGACTTTATTTTTTCGAAGGGTATTCAACAACTTGTAAGCTTGGGGGTAAACATTGAGTGAAGTATAAGCAACAAAAACTAAAACTTTAGAGGTAAGATCTGGCTTCTTTAAAAGCAGTAACATTCTCTCCAAACCTAAAGCAAAACCTATTGCTGGAATGGAAGGTCCTCCTAGATTTTTTACCAGATCATTATATCGCCCTCCTGCTCCACAAGCATCTTGACTACCTAACTGTTTATGAACCAGCTCAAATACAGTATTAGTGTAGTAATCTAACCCTCTTACTAAAGTAGGTTGGTATAAAAAATCAATTTCTAGCTCCTTTAAAAGAGAAAGAACTTCATTAAAATGGCAAAGACATTCCTTACACAAAAATCTATCCGAAATATCCAAATGACTTACTACCTTTCTACAACTTTCCTCTTTACAATCAAGAACCCTTAAAGGATTAGTTGTCAGCCTTCTTTGGCATAAAGGACATAGCTTACTTCTATAGGAAATTAGCTCTTTCTTTAAAAAATTAGTAAGATTAGCTTTATCTTGCTGGCATCCTAAGCTATTTACTTTTAGTTTAATACCTTTTATCCCACATTCCTGAAGAATAGATAAAGCAAGTTTGATTACCTCTACATCTAAGTAAGGGCTGTTAGAACCAAATGCTTCACAACCTATATGGTGGAACTGACGTAAGCGTCCTTTTTGAGGTCTCTCTCCCCTAAACATTGGTCCAATATAGAAAAACTTGTAAAAATCTTTCTTGGTATAGAGGGCATTCTCTATGAATGACCTTACCATACCTGCAGTACCTTCGGGTCTTAATACAATATCTTTACCCTCTACTCTAAACATTTGCTTCTCTCCCACAATATCAGAAGTTTTCCCTACGCTCTTAGTAAAAATTTCTTCTCGCTCTAAAATAGGAAGAATAACTTCTTGGTAGCCAAATGTATTAAATAAATTTCTAGCTTTACCTACAATCTCTTGGATAAGGTCGGATTCTGGAGGATAAAAGTCAAGGGTACCTCTTAGGCGCTGATAACTCTTCTTCATCACATAAGTTAGAGGGGAACCTGGGAGCTGGGTTTCATTTTTAAGCCTGGCTTAAAAACAACTACCATCCTTTCAGGAATGGGAACTACTTCGCCAGTTTTGGGATTCCTGCCGATTTTCTTCTTCCTCTTCTTAAGAAAAAATACTCCAAAGTTGCGTATCTCCACCCTCTCCCCTCTCTGTAAGCTTTCTAAGATAGCATCAAAAGTACCCTGAACTATTCTTTTAACTACTGTTTGCTTTACTCCACAAGCTTCACTAATTTTTAGAACAATATCTCTTTTAGTCATGATTTATAAATTTATCACCCCCTCCTTAAAGTGTCAAGGATAAGTTTTCTCTGCCCACGCAGGAGGCAATTTCCTCTAATACTTCCTCATTTAAATTGAGGTGAAACTCTTTAGCTGTCTTTACTTTTAAACCATTAAATCTTTTATTGTGAAGAATAAAGCTAACTTTTACTTCGCCTCTATTACGGGTAAAAATTTCTTTAAGCTTTTTTAAGTTAAGCCCTCCGTTTTTAACAACGATATTTAATGCCTTTACATCTTTCCATAACTCTTGAATACCCAGCACCTTAGTAGCGATTATCTTAGGAATCTTTTCCTTAAACTCCACCCTCCCCTTTACTGCTACTATTTGAGATTGCTGAAGATATTTTGCACTCTGTTCAAAAATTTTAGGAAAAATAAATACTTCAATGGAACCAGTCTCATCCTCAATTTTTAAAATAGCCATCCTTTCTCTCTCTTTACGGGTAGTCACCAACTTCACTTTATCTACCAAACCTATCACAAAAGTATCTCCAGATTCCTCTTTCTCATAGAGAGTAGTGATTTTTGGCGTCTTAAGAGTAGCAATGAGATTTTCATACTTTTTCAGAGGATGGCTAGAAACATACATACCTAACAGAGCTTTTTCAAAATGAAGAATTTGCTCTTGAGGCCACTCCTCTATTTGAGGTACTTCTTCCTTGAGAGGGGAGGAAAAAAAGAAAAGTTGAGAGGTATCCCTCTTTATTTTTCTTCCACTTCTCTCCAAAGTTTTATCTAAAATACTCATCATTTGAGATCGCTTAAGCCCCAAACTATCCATAGCTCCAGATTTTATTAAGCTTTCTATAACTTTTTTATTCACTGTACGGGAATCCACTCTAGAAATAAAATCAAAAAAGTCTTCGTACTTTTTCTCCTTACGTACTCTAATTATATTCTCTAAGGCTGCTTCACCAACATTTTTTATAGCCAAAAGCCCAAAACGAATATTACCTTCTTCGGTAACGGTAAAGTTGGCAAAGCTAGTATTTATATCAGGAGGAAGAACCTCTATGCCCATCCTTTTTGCTTCGTTAATATACTCCACTACCTTATCGGTATTGGTACGCTCACTAGTAAGAAGAGCGGCCATAAATTCTACCGGGAAGTTTGCTTTTAGATATGCAGTACGATAAGAAATTAATGCGTAAGCAGTGGAGTGACTCTTATTAAAACCATAACCAGAAAAGTAATCAATTAAATTAAAAATCTTGTAGGCTACTTCTTGAGCGATACCGTTTCTTCTGCATCCTTCTATAAAGAGAGAACGTTGCTCCTCCATAATCTCAGGAATCTTTTTCCCAATAGCTTTTCTTAAAAGATCAGCCTGGGCTAAGCTAAATCCAGCTAACTGAGAAGCTATCTCCATAGTCTGCTCCTGATAAAGGATAATCCCGTAGGTTTCTTTCAGGATAGACTCAAGTTTAGGATGTAAGTATCCAATAGGCTTTTTACCTCGTTTACGTTCAATAAAATCGGAAACTAGACCACTCCCTAGTGGTCCTGGTCTATATAAAGCAAGCACTGCGATAAGGTCCTTGAAATCATTAGGTTTTAGCTCTTTTAAGATACGACGCATTCCTGCACTTTCTAACTGGAAAACCCCAATACTCTCTCCGCGAGAAAGCATTCTAAAAGTCTTTTTATCATCTAAAGGAATGGTTCTTATATCTATATCTACTTTTTTCTTCGTTCTCTTTATTATCTTAAGAGTCTCCTCTATAACGGTGAGGGTCTTTAGCCCTAAAAAGTCCATCTTAAGCATCCCAATCCTTTCCAAAGAGTCCATATCAAACCCTGTGATTATTTCTCCTTCAGGACCCCGAACTAAAGGTATCCTCTCCATAAGGGGTCTATCAGAAATAACTACTCCGGCAGCATGGGTAGAAGCATGACGAGAAAGACCCTCTAACTGAACGGCAGTATCAATAAGTTTCTTTACTTTTGAATCACTCTGATAAATATTCTTCAAATCAGGATTAATCTTTAAAGCCTCTTTTAAACTAATATGGTGACCTACAGAATAAGGAATCATCTTAGCGATTCGGTCTACTTCAGAATAACTAAATCCTAATACTCTTCCTACATCTCTTACTACCGCTCTAGCTAAGAGAGTCCCAAAGGTTATTATTTGTGCTACACAATCCTTTCCGTACTTAGCACTTACATAATCTAGAACTTTTTGACGACTCTCATAACAAAAATCTATATCTATGTCAGGCATAGAAACCCTTTGAGGATTTAAAAATCTTTCAAAAATAAGCCCATACTTTAAAGGATCAATATCAGTAATCTCTAAAAGATAACTTACAATACTTCCTGCTGCGCTTCCTCTTCCTGGTCCTACAGGAATACCTTTTTCCTTAGCAAATTTTATCAAGTCCCATATGATTAAAAAATAAGAGGAAAAACCCGTTCTCTTAATAACTTCTAATTCATTCTCTAAACGAGTAATAACTTCTTTTGTAGGTTGAGGATAGCGTTTCTTCAGGTTAGTATAACATAACTCTCTTAAATATTCATACTCGTTAGTTTTATCAGGAGGAAGAGGAAATTTAGGAATATGTACTTCCGAGAAATCTAAAGTCAAGTTACACTTTTCAGCAATCTCTAATGTAGCTTTAACTGCCTGGGGTAAATCTCTAAAAAGTTGCTTCATCTCCTCAGGAGACCTAAAATAAAATTTATCGCTTCCGAACCTAAAATGATCCTTATCAAGAAGAGTGCTCTGAGTCTGTAAACAAAGAAGGACTTGGTGAGCAAATGATTCTTCTCTAGTAAGGTAATGGACATCGTTAGTAGCTACTAAAGGGATACCTAAATCTTGAGAAATCTTTAGAAGGTATTTATTTACCTTATGTTGCTCTTTTAAATCATTATCCATTATCTCCAAATAGAAGTTACCTCTACCAAATACTTCCTGATAGGTGTCTGCTAGTTTATAAGCTGTATTTACCTCACCCTTCAACACAAAGTAGGGAATCTCTCCTTTAAGGCAGGCGCTCAAAGCAATTAAACCATCGTGGTATTTTTCTAATAATTCCATGTCCACTCTAGGCTTATAGTAGAATCCCTCTAAGTTGGCTAAACTTACCAATTTAATAAGATTTTGATAGCCCCGCTTATCTTTGGCTAAAAGAAGCAGATGGAAAGCACTTTCTTCAGAATTTTTGTAATTTTTTGTAAACCGTGAAGGTTTTGCTATGTATACCTCACACCCAATAATGGGCTTTATTCCTTTATCCAGACAGAGCTGATAAAACTTTATAGCACCAAAAAGATTTCCATGATCAGTAATAGCTAACGCAGGTAAATTATACTCTTTAGCTTTATCTATTAACCTTTCTAAATGACATGCTCCGTCTAAGAGGCTATACTGAGTGTGAACATGAAGGTGAACAAAATCAGAACTTCCCATTTTACTGACTATTCCCACTCAATAGTTGCGGGAGGTTTAGAACTGATATCGAATACTACCCTATTTATCCCTTTTACTTTATTAATTAAAGTGCTGGAAATCTCCTCTAAAACTGGATAAGGAAGTTTAGCCCAATCAGCAGTCATTCCATCCAAACTAGTTACCGCTCTTATTGCTACTACGTATTCATAAGTCCGCTTATCTCCCATAACTCCTACTGTCTTTAGAGGCAAAAGGACACAGAAAGCCTGCCACAGATCTTTATACAAACCTCTTTTTTTTATAATTCCTTCCAAGAGGCGGTCAGCGTCTCTTAAAATCTTTAACCGCCTTCTAGTTATCTCTCCCACAATCCTTACGCCCAACCCTGGCCCTGGGAAAGGATGGCGAAAAACTATCTCTTCCGGTAAATTTAGCATCCTAGCAATTTCTCTAACCTCATCTTTGAATAATTCTCTAAATGGCTCAATCAACTTCAACTTCATCCTCAGGGGCAAGCCTCCTACATTATGATGAGTTTTTATCCTTGAAGTAGGTCCTCCAAAAAAAGAGATCGACTCAATAACATCAGGATAAAGAGTTCCTTGAGCTAGAAATTCTACACCTTTTATTTTTTTTGCTTCTTCTTCAAAAACCTTTATAAATTCATGACCGATAATCTTCCTTTTTTCCTCAGGATCAGTTACCCCTTTAAGTTTTGTTAAGAATCTAGAGGAAGCATTGATGAAACGAAGATCTATTTTGAAATTTTCTCTAAATATTTTTATAACCCTTCTAGCTTCTCCATATCTTAATAGACCATTATCTACAAAAATACATTTAAGTTTCTTCCCAATAGCTTTATGAACAAGCACTGCTAAAGTAGAAGAATCCACTCCTCCACTTAAACCACAAATGACTTTTTTATCCTTAACAACCTTCCTTATCTGTTTTATCTTCCTATCTATGAAATCTTCCATCTGCCAGCTAGCAAAACAATCACATATACGAAAGAGAAAATTGGAAATTATCTGAAGTCCATACTGAGTATGAACGACTTCAGGATGGAACTGGACTCCATAAATTTTTTTCTCTCTTAAAGCTACAGAGGCGTAAGGAGTATTTGCTGTATGACTTAGGCACTCAAATTTATGAGGTAATTTAACTGCAAAATCTCCGTGACTCATCCAAGAGGTAATTTTAGCGGGAAGAGAAAAAAATAGATCTTGATGATCGTCTATATACATTAATGCCCTTCCATACTCCCTCTTAGGAGCCTCTTTGATTTCTCCTCCTAATGTCTTTATAATGAGCTGCATACCATAGCATATTCCTAAAATAGGAATACCTAAATTCAATATCCGAGGGTTTAAAGAGGGAGCTTTCTCTTCATATACACTGTGAGGCCCACCAGAAAGAATAATCCCTTTAGGGGCTATCTTTTTTATCTTTTCTATAGTAATATTAGGAGGTTCAATTAAACTAAAAACTTTAAGCTCCCTAATTCGGCGTGCAATGAGCTGAGTATACTGAGAACCAAAATCTAAAATAAGAATTATATCTTTAGGCATACTTACTTACCCATTCCTACTCTCTGAACTACCTGAAAAATTTTCCCTTCAGTTTGAATAGAAGGGGCAATAATAATCTCTACGAAATGCATCTCTTTTATATTTCTTGCTCCCAAGGCTCCCATAGAAGTAGCTAAGGCTCCTACTAAGTTTTGCGAACCATCGTCTACCACCGCTGGACCAAAAAGAATCTGTTCTAAACTTCCAGAAATTCCTACTTCAATCCTTGTTCCTCGAGGAAGGTTGGTGTGACTGGTAGCCATTCCCCAGTGGAACCCTCTACCAGGAGCTTCTTTTGCTCTAGCAAAAGCAGAACCGATCATCACTGCATCTGCTCCGCAAGCAAAAGCTTTACAAACATCGCCTCCTGTACGCATTCCTCCATCGGTAATGATAGGAATATACTTTCCTGTTTTTTGAAAGTAAAAGTCCCTAGCAGCAGCACAATCAATGGTAGCGGTAACTTGAGGAACTCCTATCCCTAATACCCCTCTCGTAGTACAAGCAGCTCCTGGACCTACTCCTACCAGAATTGCAGAAACTCCTGTCTCTAGGAGTTCTAAAGTAACTTCGTAAGTGACACAGTTTCCTACAATTACAGGAATTTTTCTTTCTTTACAGAATTTAAACAAATCCAGAGGCTTATACTTGGTAGAGATATGTTTAGTAGTAGTGACGGTAGACTGCACTACAAAGCAATCCGCTCCTGCTTCCTCAGCAATGGGAGCAAACTTTTGGGCATTTTGAGGAATACAGCTTACCGCAGCATAACCTCCTTTAGATTTTATTTGGTGAATACGTTCAGAAATAAGCTCTTCTTTAACAGGTGTAGTATACACCTTCTGAATTAAATTAGTTGCCTCTTTCTGTGTGGCATTAGCAATTTGAGATAAAACTTCCTCAGGATCCTTATAACGGGTCTGTATCCCATCCAGATTAAGCACAGCAATTCCTCCCAAACGTGACATCTCTACCGCAAAATTAACATCCACTACCCCATCCATAGCTGCTGCCAATATAGGAACAGAAAACCTTCTTTGAGCAAATTCCCAAGATGTATCTACTTCCTCCGGATTAATGGTAACTTTACCTGGCACTAAAGCAATTTCATCAAAACCATAACATCGTCTTGCTCTTCTTCCTATACCAATCCACTCTGCCATACTCTCCCCCTTTTACTCAAATTTGCTTATTAACTTATCCAAGATAAAACCTTTTTCTCGTTAAACTCCTCATCTAAAAAACTCTCAATATCCTGAAGAGTATAAACTTTAGGGAAAAAATAGCCTTCTCCTCTTTCTGTAATCTTCTCTGCTAAAGCTTTTGCTTCCCGGTAGACATTTATGCTATTAAAAATAAAAAAATACTCTTTCTCTATATTCTTCCTTGCTACATCTCCTAAAAGCATTACTTGGGGAGGTAGCTCTCCTTCTTTAAGGGAAGTCTCCAATATCTTTAGATTGGGTAAAAGATGCGTATCAACAACTACCACATTTGAAGAAAAGACTTTGGGAAGAGAAATCTTTGTTGCTTTAACTATTGAGTTACCAATAACTTCAGTAATCTCCGCATTTTCATAGATATCTATATTTCTTCTCTTTAGGATAGAGATTACCTCTTCTTTCTTTCTTCCTAAAAAATCTAATGAATTACTTATTAGTTTTATTTCCTTATTAAAAAAGGAAAGGCAAAATGCTAATCTTACCCCTAAGATAGTAGAAGCAAAGATAACAAAATCTGAAGCTATCTTTATGTAATTTCGAAAAGAAAGAGGGTCTATTTCTGACATATAAAAGAAACCTTCGCGATGTTCTCCTTTTATGGACAACTCTTGAGAAATTAAACCAGTGCAAACGATTAAGTTTTTAAACCCCATGGTACTTTTATCTTTAAAATATAAATTCTTCTTAGAAAAGCTTACTCTTTCTACTTCTTTATTAATAAAATTTATTCCTACATTAGAAAAAAACTCATTTAAGTTTATAACTTTCTCTTTCTCTTTATTAAAAAGAAGAGGAAAGAAGTAATTCTTATCGAAGAAATAACTCTTTTTATCTATTACTGTAATATCTAAACTTCCCTCTTCTTTTTTTAGCAACTCTGCTAAAGTTATACCTCCCCGTCCTGCTCCTAAAATACAGATACTCTTCATAGAAAAAGTTCTCTTGCAGTGGAATACCATCCTAAAGACATAATATGAACTCCCTGACAAATATCTTTTAACTCTGCTATTATTTCTTTAGCAATTCTTATTGCTTCCTCTTTTTTGTTTTTTGCTTTCTCTAACCTATCTAAGTATAAATGAGGAACCTCTATCCCCTCTACATTTTCATTAAGGTACTTAGCCATTTTATGGGATTTTAAAAAAATAACTCCTGCTATAACTTTAGTTCTTAATCTCCTTATCTTTTTCATAAAAACATAGAACTTCTTTACATCAAATATAGGCTGGGTCTGAAAAAAAGATGCTCCCAATTTTATCTTTTTCTCTGCACGCTTTAGCTCCCTATCTACATCCTTAGCCATAGGGTTGAGAGCAGCTCCAATGTAAAAGTTAGGTTTCCCTTTCAAAAGATTTCCGGATAAATCATAACCAGAATTCAATTGAGAAGCAATCTTTATAAGACCTAAAGAATCCACTTCAAAAACTTCTTTAGCTTTAGGATGGTCTCCACAAATAGGTCTATCTCCTGTAAGAAGAAGAAGGTTCTCTACTCCTAAGGCATAACTTCCTAAAAGATCTCCTTGCAAAGCTAAACAGTTTCTGTCTCGAGTAGTAAGTTGTAAGATAGGTTCTAAATTATTAAGTTTGAGTTTGGCTGCTAACGCCCAACTACTTAGGCGCATATTTGCCGACTGCATATCAGTTACATTGAAAGCATCTATATATTTTTTAAGAGGTAAAACCTCTTTTAATGTAGTTTCGATGTCTACTCCTTTAGGAGGCTCTACTTCTAAAGTAAAAACAAATTTATTCTTTTCTAACTTCTCCCGAAACTTCATCTCTCTGCTAACTTTAGAAGATTATCAAAAAGAAATAAGGGGGTAAAACTACCTACTCCTCGAGGTACAGGAGTAATAAATGAAGCCTTCTTTTTTGCTTCCTCAAACTCTATATCTCCACACAATTTCCCTTTCCAATAGGATATTCCTACATCAATAACTACTGCCCCTTTTTTAATCCAAGCACCTTTTATAAAGCGAGGTTTACCTACACAAGAGATAAGAAGATCAGCACTTCGTATGTAGAAGGACAACTTCTTAGCTTGATAAGTGCCAATATGGGTGATAATTACAGTAGCAAATTTATCCGCTAAAATTATACTTAAAGGCTTGCCGATATGGGGAGAAAATCCCACCAGAGTTACATTCTTACCATAGAGAGAAATGCTTGAAATCTTTATTACCTCTAGAATACTCCGTACTGTAGGAGGAAGAATTTTCTCTTTCTTTAGAAAAATTCTTCCTAGATTATAAGGGTTGAGTCCTTCCACATCTTTGGACGGCAAAATACTAGAAAATAATTTAAACTCATCCCAATTCTTAGGGAGGGGCTTATGGATAATTATTCCTTTGGTAAATCTATCTCTGTTTAACTTATCTAACACTTCTAAAGCTAAAGAAAACTGACTTCTTTTAAATTCAAATACTTTATAATCGATGTTGAGTTTTTGAGCAATCTTCTCTTGGGAACGAATGTAAACATCAGCGGAATTGTTCTCGCTAATTTTGAAAGAAGCCAGCGAAATTTTACCAAAAGACTTTCTTTTTCTCTTTAGTCGATTGAGCATTTTTTCTAAAAATGGTTGAGAATTTAAAACTTTTCCCATATACTAACTTTCTTAAACTTTTTACTTAAATTATTGATTGTTTCTCTATTATCCACTTTAAACATTATCTGATTTGCCTGCAAATTTTTTATACAGGCAAATAAAGCTAACTCCACCAGTCTTAAACCAATCTCTAAATCGCCCTTAAGAGATAATTTAACCCTATTCTTTACCTTTTTTATCATAGAAAGTATTTCTAAACTTTTTTCTCCTATCTTTATGAGATTCTTTTGTGACTTACTTATGAGATATTTTTTCTTTTGCAAACTCCTCTCCTTAATTATCTGAGAAAACAATTTGCCATCTAAATCTATAAGAGGTAGTATTTTCTTTCTTTCTTTCTTTAAAATTGAAAAAAAATCTTTAAAATTTCCTTTACTAAACTTTAGAACCATCTCTATTAAGGAGGTTCCTACACAAAAACATAAACTAGCAACACTCCCTCCTCCTGGCTGAGGAGTAGGTTGAGATAAATCTTCTAAATATATTTTAAACTTATCGCTGTATCTTTTCATTCTCTAAAAAAGCATTCTTTATAAGATGATAACTACGCCAATCTTTTCCTTCCTCAATAGCAACTACATCAAAACGATAGCTACCCTGAGGATACTTTTTGCTGTATAGTTTACCTGCCAAAACTAACTTTTTTCTTTTTAATTCATCCACTGCTTCTTGGGGAGAAACCCAGAAATTTTTCCCTCGAGCTTTCACTTCTACTAAAGCAAAACAATGTTTATCTTTAGCCACAATATCAATTTCCCCCCAGCGGGTATTAAAATTCCTCTCTAAAATTCTGTAGCCCTTTAACCTCAGAAACTCTTCTGCTCTATCCTCATAGAAGTTTTCTCTAACCATTTAAAAAACTTCTCCTATGAAAAGGAGTAAGTCCCTTTTCTTTTAGTAACTCCTTATGAAGTCTGGTAGGATATCCTTTATGTTTAGCTAATCCCCAATGAGGATAAAGAAAATCTAAAACTCCCATAAGGTAATCTCTAAAGACCTTAGCAATGATAGAAGCTGAAGCAACTTCTCTTATTTTCTCATCAGCTTTTTTTATGCATATATAATTTACTTTTAAATTAGTTTTAAAAATGTTGCCATCAATAACAAAGAGTGCTTCTTTTAAAAAAGGAGCACGCTTAATTATTCCCTTTATTGCTCGATTAAATGCCAGCATAGTAGCTTCCAAAATGTTAAGTCTATCTATTTGAGAAGGATTAACTACAACTAGAGAAAAAATACCCCTCTTTACCAGAATATCAAACATCTCTTCTCTCTTAAGAAAATTAATCTTTTTTGAATCTTTTATCTCTAAATTCTTACTAATCTTTTTCTTAAAACAGAAAGCACATGCTACGAGAGGTCCACATAAAGGACCTCGACCAGCTTCATCTATCCCTACAACTAAATCTTTAAACATCTTCATAGTTTAAGCAATCATAGCTTTGCGCCCTATTCTCTTCCTTAAATAGTAAAGCCTCTTTCTTCGTGGTCGTCGGCGTGAAGGAGTAACAATCTCAATCTTTTCAATAAAAGGAGAATAGTAAGGAAAACTAACTTCATAGGCTTCTCCATAAGAAATTCTTCTCACTGTAAAAGACTTACGGTGAAGTTGACCCTGAATTTTTATCACTACTCCTTCGATAGGATGAATTCTTTCTTTATCTTTCTCTTTAATCTTGTACCAAACTCTTATAATATCTCCTTGTTTAAAGGAAGGGTAATCTTTTTTCATCTCTTGAAGGATTTTCTTTTCCACATCTAAGAGTCTTGACATATCTGCCTCCTTTTTACTAAATTTTTCTAGAATATACTCTTTTCTTCCATAAGTCAGGTCTCAACTTCTTGGTCAACTCTTCTGCTTTTTTTATTCGCCATTTCTCTATCTTATCATGGTCTCCAGAGAGTAATATTTTGGGAACCATTAAACCCCTAAAATTTTGAGGTCGAGTATATACGGGATAATCTAAAAGATAATCTTGGAAACTTTCCTTTTTTACGGAAGAAAAATTAGATACTACACCGGGAAGAAGTCTTACTAAACAATCAATAAAAACCATACAAGGAAGCTCTCCTCCGCTAAGTACATAATCTCCAATAGAAATCTCATCCTCTGCTAGATATTTTCTAACTCTTTCATCCACACCTTCATACCGAGGAGCTAAAAGAATTAAACGCTGATATTTTAAGAATTTTTTTACCAACTCCTGATTAAGAAGCCTTCCTTTAGGAGTAAAAAGAATAATTCTTTTGGTGGTATCTCTTCTTTTTTTAGGATATACCTTGTATTTTAAAACATCCTCTACTGCAGAAAAAAGGGGTTGGCATTTAAATACCATTCCTGGGCCACCACCGTAGGGAGACCCGTCCACTTTACGATGGGGATCACCAGAATAATCCCTTAAGTTGATGAGATTAATCCTTACTAACCCCTTCTGCTGAGCTCTTTTGATTATAGATTCCTCTAGAATTGGCTTAAACATTTGAGGGAAAATAGTAATAACATCGATTATCATGGTATAACTAATTAACTTTCTTCAAATTCTTTTAGAAACTCTTCTTTAAAGGCAAGAAAACTTCCTTCCTTTATAGACTCTCTTATCTTTTCCATAAATTTATTATACCACCACAGGTTATGATACGTAAGCAGATAAGCTGCACTCATCTCCTTAGCGTTAAAAAGATGCCTAAGGTAAGCGCGTGTAAATCTCTTACATACGAAACAATCACATTCTCTGTCCAAAGGAGAATAATCCTCAGAATAAACAGCATTTCTTACTACAATCTTACCTTGATTAGTAAAAGCTGTACCAGTGCGAGCAAATCTCGTAGGAACAACACAATCAAATAAGTCCGCTCCTAAACTTATAGCATCAAGGATATCTTGGGGTTTTCCATAACCCATAAAGTAAACTAAGTAATTCTTTTTCTCCTTCATCAAAATCTTCGTAATAAAAGAAAGGATATTATATCTTAAATTCTGTGGCTCGCCAACACTTAAACCTCCAATAGCTACCCCATCCACACCTATATTTAGAATTTCTTTAAGAGAGTACTCTCGCAAAGAAGGGTAAGTAGCTCCCTGAACTATTCCAAAGAATAAAGAATTTTTCTTTCCAGAATTTTCCCAAAAACACTTAGACTTTCTAGCCCACTGGACAGTGCGGTAGGAAGCTAAGCGGGCATAATCAAAAGGAGTAGGAAATTTTACACACTCATCTAAAGGGAGAATTATGTCCGAACCTATCTCTAATTGAATCTTAACAACTTCCTGAGGGGTAAGGAAAAATTTTCTTCCATCAAGGTGAGATTGAAATTCTACCCCTTCCTCTCTCACCTTTCTTAATCCTTCTAGAGTAAATATTTGATACCCTCCACTATCGCTGGCGATACTTTTATGAAAATCCATAAATTTGTGAATTCCTCCTGCTTCTTTTATAATTTTTGTACCCGGTCTTAAGAAGAGATGATAAGCGTTAACTAAAATACCTTCTATGCCAATCTCTTCTATCTCTTTAGAGGAAAGTCCTTTGATAGTGCCTTGGGTTGCTACAGGAAAAAAAGCAGGAGTCGTCACTTTTCCATGAGGGGTCTTAAGTAATCCTAATCTAGCTTTGGTGGCAGAATCCTCCTTGAGTACATCGAACATTTTTCACTTTCTGAAAATAAGATAGAGAATTAAACTTAAAACAATACTTACAAGGATTGAGGTGGCGAGAGGAAAATAAAAGATGAAATTGTCTTTCTTAATCAAGATATCACCAGGTAGCCTTCCTAGAAAAGGAATCTTAAACTTAGAAAATACAATTACCCCTACACCTAAAATGATTAGAAATAACCCTAATACAATTAGAAACTTCCCTAAGGTGTTAATCATCTTCAGAACAACTTTTCCTGGGCTTGTCTAGGGAAGGCAATATTTAAATGTTTATAGGTAGCTAGAGTAACTTCTCTCCCTCTCGGCGTTCGTCTAATAAACCCTTTCTTTAAAAGGTATGGTTCAACAACCTCTTCTAATGTATCTTTCTCTTCACCTAAGGAGGCAGCAATAGCCTCTATTCCTACTGGCCCACCACCGTGAATCTCAATTATTGCTCTTAAGTATTTTCTGTCTAACTCATCTAAACCTTCCTCGTCAATTCTTGCTTTATGACAAGCATCTTTGGTTATCTGAGAAGTAATTATCCCCTCTCCTAAAACTTGGGCATAGTCTCTTACCCGTCTCAGGAGACGATTGGCTAACCGTGGAGAACCTCGAGAACGAGAAGCAATCTGAAAGCTACTTTCATCATCTATCTTTATTCCTAAGAGCTTAGCACTCCGTTTTACTACTAACGTTAGTTCTTGAGGAGTGTAAAAATCAAAATCAAAGAAAAAGCCAAACCTTCCCCTCAAGGGAGCACTTAAAAGACCCTTTCTAGTTGTAGCTCCAATGAGAGTAAATGGTTTTAAATTAAACTTTATGGTTTTAGCATAGGGACCTTTATCTATAATAAAATCTATCTGAAAACTTTCCATAGCAGGATATAGAAACTCTTCTATTACTCGAGAAAGGCGATGAATCTCATCAATGAAAAGAATATCACCTCGTTCTAAATTAGTAAGAATTCCCACTAAATCCCCTGCTCTTTCAATAGCAGGACCACTGGTGGAAACAAATTTCGTTCCCATCTCTTTAGCAATACACCAAGCAAGAGAAGTTTTACCTAAACCTGGTGGTCCAGATAGTAAAATGTGTTCTAAAGATTCTTTCCTTTTCTTCGCTGCCTCAATAGCTATCTTTAGAGAAGAGATGACGTTTTTCTGACCAATAAACTCACTTAAGTTGGTAGGCCTTAAAGAAAGGTTAACTATCTTTTCCTCATCGTTCTCTTTAAAGTAATCCACGAATCTTTCTTTTTTCATATAGAGGAGTAAATCTTATCTCTTCTCACAATAAGGATCTCTGAGAAAAGATCCTTCTGGATAGCTACAATCTCTCTTAAACGAATCAATTCTAAGATTGCTAAGAAAGTCACAATTATCTCTAATTTATTCTGTGCAGAAGAAAAAAATTCCTCCAAAGAAATCTTTTCTCTCTCTAATAGAAGGTGAAGAAGATCGTGCATTTTCTCTTCCACCGTAAATTCATCTCTTACTACTTCAAAAAATATATCTTTAGGAACCTCTTTTAAGGCGGATTTGAAAGCACTTATAAGGTCAAATATGGAAGCCTCAATATAAACTTCTCTTTCTTTATCAGGAGTGGAACGGCTGATATACCTTAATCTTTCCCTTTCTCTCTGCTTAAGATAAGCAGCTGCTTCTTTAAATTTTTGGTACTCTAAGAGTTTTTTTATCAACTCTTCTTTAGAAGAAACCTCTTCAGGTTCTTCGGTAGTCTCTTGAGGTAAGAGAAGCTTTGATTTTATATTTATTAATGTAGCAGCCATCACCATATATTCGGAAGCAATATTGATATCTAAAACTTGCATAAGATTTATAAACTCTAAATATTGCTCAACCACATTAGAAACGCATACCTGACTGATATCTATGTGATTCTTCTTAATAAGATAAAGAAGTAAATCTAAAGGTCCTTCAAATATATCCAGCTTTACTCTCATCTTATAAACCCATTACTTTCTTTGCTTCCTTTAGAGTAGCTTCTGCAAAAGAAGAAGCTTTTTTTCTCCCTTCCTCTAATATATTATAAAGCATTTTTTTTTCTTTTAAAATTTTTTTCTTCTTCTCTCTGTGGGGTAAAATGAATTCTTCAATTATATCTGCTAAAATAGCTTTGCATTCTTTACAGCCTTTCTCTGCCTGTCTACACCAATTCTCTACTTGAGAACTCATCTTAGGAGAAAATACATTATAGTAGCTGAATACATTGCATACGTGAGGGCGGCCAGGCTGATGTTTATACTTCCTTTCTGGATCAGTAAACATAGAAAGAACTTTTTTTCTCAAAGATTCTTTTTCCTCATCTAAACTAATATAGTTATTATAGCTTTTACTCATTTTTCTGCCATCTAAACCTAAAAGTTTAGGGATTTTAGTAAGAAGAGGCTGGGGTTCTATAAAAACCTCTCTTTTATAAAGAAAGTGAAAACGTCTTACTAATTCCCGAGTAATCTCTAAATGAGGAAGTTGATCCTCTCCTACAGGTACAAAATCTGCTCTATAGAGAAGGATATCTGCTGCTTGAAGTACAGGGTAACCTAAGAAAGCATAAGTATTCACTTCCTTGTCTTTAAGCTGCCTTATCTGCTCTTTAAAAGTAGGACAACGCCAGACCCATCCCAAAGGAGTTATCAAAGAGAGAATTATAAACAACTCTAAGTGTGCAGGAACTTGAGATTGAATGAATACCACTGACTTTTCAGGATCAATTCCCCATGCAAGCCAATCCGCTACGTTATCTAAGAGAAGTTGTTGCATCTGGCCAGTATTTTTATATTCACTCATCAAAGCATGCCAGTCAGCTACCATAAAAAAACACTGATAGTTATCTTGAAGACTAACCCAGTTAGATAAAGCTCCTACCCAATGACCTAAATGAAGTTTACCGGTAGGACGCATCCCACTAAGAATTCTCTTCATCTTAATTACAACCTTCTTTCTACTACCTCTTCACTAAAAGCTTCGATAATATCTCCTTCTTTAACTTCGCTGTAGCCAATATTTACTCCACACTCCAATCCTTCGCTAACTTCTTTTACATCATCTTTAAATCGTTTCAAGGAAAGTATCTTTCCTTTAAAAACCACCTCATTTTCCCTTAAAACTTCACAGAGAGCTTGTCTCTGGAGTTTACCTTTTTCTACAATAACTCCTGCTATCACTCCCCGAGATAATTTAAATACTTTCTTAACTACCGCTCTCCCCAAAAATACCTTTCTAATTTGAGGAGTAAGCATACCTTCTAAAGCTAACTTTAAATCGTCAACTAATTCATAAACTATTTGATAAAGCCTTATCTGAATTCCCTTAGCTTTAGCTAAATCTCTAGCATTAGTATCCACACTTACCTTAAACCCTATAACAACTGCATCACTTACTTCAGCTAAAAGTACATCGGAAGAGTTAATCGAACCTACTCCTTTATGGACTATATTAACCTCTACTTCCTGAGTACCCAAATCTTTTAGGGCATTTTCTACCGCCTCTAAAGTTCCTCCTACATCTGCCTTCAAGATAATCTTAAGTTGTTTTATACTTTTGTCTTTTACTCTTTCGTAAAGATCCTCTAACCTCATATGTACGGGAGGAGAAATTCTTTTTCTTTCCTCCTCCTCTCTTCTTCTATTTACAATCTCTTTAGCAGTACTTTCATCAGAAACAACAAAAAATCTATCTCCTGGGTTGGGAACTCCTCCTAACCCTAAAATCTCTACAGGATAAGAGGGAAAGGCTTGGTCTAACTGACGACCTCTGTCGTCATACATTGCCCTTACCCTTCCCCAATACAATCCACATACACAAAGATCACCTTTTTTTAACTTCCCCTCTTGAATAAGTACAGTAGCCAACGGCCCTTTTCCTTTAGAGAGCTTAGCTTCTATAACTACTCCTAAAGCAGGGCGAGCATAATCGGCTTTCAGTTCCATAAGTTCTGCCTGTAAAAGGATCAATTCTAAAAGCTCATCTATTCCTTCCCCAGTTTTAGCAGAAACCCCTACGGTAACAGTATTACCTCCCCAATCCTCTGGAACTAACCCTATCTTAGAAAGTTGTTGTTTAGTCATCTCTGTATCAGCATTAGGCTTATCAATTTTGTTAATAGCTACAATGATAGGAACCCCTGCGTCTCGGCCATGGTCATAGGCTTCTATAGTCTGGGGTTTTACCCCCTCATCAGCAGCAACAACTAAAACGATAATATCAGTTATATTTGCTCCTCGAGCACGCATAGCAGTAAAAGTCTGATGTCCAGGAGTGTCTAAGAAGGTAATTTCTCCCTTCTCAAGAGTTACCCGATAAGCCCCAATATGTTGAGTAATCCCTCCTGTTTCTCTTTCGGCAATTTTACTCTTTCTTATGTAATCTAAGATAGATGTTTTACCATGGTCAATGTGCCCCATAAGAGTTACTACTGGAGCTCTTTTTTTAACTTCTTTGGGTTCTACTTTTAAAATCTCTTCTTCTTTAGGAGGTTTTTTCTTAAGATTAACCTTATAGTGATAAGCAATCTCCTTAGCTATAGCTTCATCAAGACTCTGATTTATATTGTAGAATTTACCTTGACTTACAAGAAACTTGAGAATCTCCGAAGGTTTCTTATCCAACTTTACTGCTAATTCTTTTAAAGTAATAGGAAAATCAACTTCTACTACGTTTTCCTCTATTTCTTTCTTTTTTAAATCCTCTATCTCATGCTTTATAATCTCTGCAGTTTCTTCATCTACTACGGACATATGACTTTTTACAAAGAAATTCAAAGTCTTAAGTTTCTCAATAAGTTGTTTGGAATCCATCCCTAATTGCTTTGCTAACTCATAAATTCTCATTTTACTCCTTCAAACAATTTCTTGCTTCCTCGATTATTTTCTCCGCTTTCTTCTTCCCTATCCCTTTTATCTTACCTAAATCTTCAATGGAAGCAGAAGCTAACGATTTTATGTCGGAATAGCCAGCATTCACCAAAAGAGTAGCCATACGTTTACCTACATTCTTTAACTTACTTAACTCCTTTAAACTCTGCTGAATCCCTTCTTTGGTCCGTACATCTATCTCCCAACCTACCAACTTAGAAGCTAACCTTACATTCTGCCCTCTCTTGCCAATAGCTAAAGAGAGCTGTTCGGAAGTTACCAGAACTTTCGCACGTTTGTTATCTCTATCTAGTTCGATACGAGAAACTACCGCAGGAGATAAAGCTGCCTTAATAAATTCTTTCATATCTTCGTGCCAGCGTACAATATCAATCTTCTCTCCTCGTAACTCTTCGATAATATTTTTAACCCGAGAACCTCTTATCCCCACGCATGCTCCTACACAATCTACTTTTTCATCTTTAGAATAAACCGCTATTTTAGTCCTTTCTCCTGCCTCTCTAGCTATAGCTTTAATCTCCACTATCCCTTCGTAAACCTCGGGAACCTCTAGTTCGAATAGCTTCTTAACTAATCCTTCACTTTTTCTAGAGAGAATAATCTGAGGCCCTTTCTCTTTTTTTACCTCTACTACCAAAGCTCTTACTCTTTCTCCCATACGGAACTTATCTAAAGGAGAGAGAAAACCTTTAGGAATTATTGCTTCTGCCTTCCCTAAAAGATCTAAAATTACACCTTTTTTCTCAATACGGTACACTACCCCCCCTACTATTTTCCCCACTTTATCTTTAAATTCGTTATAAACATTCTCTTTCTCTGCTTCTCTAATCTTTTGAATTATCACCTGCCGAGCAGTTTGAGCAGCAATCCTTCCAAATTGAGGAGAAGAAATCTCCTTACCGCCTATCCAAACATGAATATTGCCTTTCTCTTTATCTATCTCTACCTTTACCTCTGCACCAGGAGAAGTTATCTTAGCAATTTTTTTTGCTGCTACAATTAAAGCTTGTTTTACTGCCTCAATGAGAACTTCTCTATTTAGCCCTTTTTCTCTTTCTAACTGTTCCAAGATACTTAAAAATTCTTTATTCATATCTCTAACTTTTGTTTAGCAAACTTAACATTATCTAAAGGAATCTTAAGTAACTGTTTTTTACCCTTGATAAATAAATCTTTCTCCTCTATATCCATAAGTCGTCCCTCCCAATACTCTTTACCTTCAATAGGAGTGTTAAGCCATAAAGCTACGAACTTATTCTTCACTCTTAAAAAATCCTCTTTTGTAGTCAACTTTCTATCTATCCCTGGGGAAAGAACCTCGACTACAAAATCATCCCCTAAAATCTTTTCTTCATCTAAGTAAGAAAATATCAACTTATTGAGTCTGGCACAATCATTGATAGTAATTCCACCTTCAGGGTAATCAGTTATCACTCTTACAGCAAAACTATTTCCCTTCAAGAACAATTTAAACTCTACTAAACTTAACCCTTCGGATTTTAAAAACCCCTCTATCTTCTCTCTAATTTTACTCTTTTTACTCTCTTCAATTAACATTTTTGAAAAAGTTTATAAGTTCTTCTTTATTAAAGTTAAACTTTTCTTTTGTTGCTCTTACTTCCAATTCATACTTTTTATCCTGGAGATACTTTTTCCCTAAAATTAGAATATAAGGAGACCCAATTAAATAAGCATCATTAAATTTAACTCCTACCTGCTCTGGTCTGTCATCCACTAACACAGTTAATCCCAAATCCTGAAGGATACCCTCTAATTCCAACCCTTGAGCAAAAAGGCTTTGATTATCAATATCCACTATGATTAGATCAACTTCAAAAGGGGCTAGAGAAGAAGGCCAGATGATGCCTTTATTATCATGATTCTGCTCTATAACTGCACTAATTATTCTACTTACTCCTATACCATAGCAACCCATAATAAAATACTTCCTTTGGTTAGATCTATCTAAGAAGGTAGCCTCCAAACTCTTAGAATACTTATCTCCCAACTTAAATACATGCCCTATCTCGATAGTTCTCTTTTCTTTAAGAGGCATCCCACACTTTTTACACCGAGAGATATCACGGAAATAAAGATTGCAATTAGAGCAGTAAAATAGAATGTCTTCTCCAATCTCTGCAGGAGCCATAAACTCATGAGAAATACTTCCTCCCATCACTCCTGGATCCGCCTCTACCACTATAAAATCTAATCCGCATTCTTTAAAAATTTTACTATAAGCATCGAGCATTTTACGATAGCTTTCCTCTAAACCATCTTCGTTTTCATCAAAACTATAAGCATCCTTCATTACAAATTCGCAACTTCTCATAAGACCATAGCGGGGGCGAGTTTCATCTCTAAATTTTGTCTGAATCTGATAAAGAATTAGAGGTAGCTGCTTGTAACTAGTAACATAGTGACTCACAACTTCCGTAATTTGTTCCTCATTGGTAGGACCTAAACATAAATCTCTTCCCTTTCTATCTTTAACCTTAATCATTACCTCCCCAAGCTCAGAATCTCTTCCTGTTTTTTCCCAAATTTCTAAAGGCTGAAGGTAACTGGTGACTAATTCTATTGCCCCTTTATCGTTCATATGTCTTCTTACGATATCACTCACCTTCTTTAATACCTTTAGCCCTAAGGGAAGATAAGCATAAATTCCACTCAACATCATATAAAGATAGCCCCCTCTTAAGAGGAATCGATGACTTACGCACTCTGCACCTTGAGGATTTTCTCTTAAAGTAGGAATAAAAAACTTACTGTAAAGCATTTCTTACTTCTTCTAATAAATCTTTAATTGCCCGGTCTTCCTTAGTAATCTTTATAATTCTGTTCTTTTTAAAAATAGTTCCCCTTTTTTCTCCAAAAGCTAACCCTATATCTGCCTGGTAAGCTTCACCAGGACCATTTACTACACAACCCATAATAGCTATCTTTATCGGTAAACTAACCTCATCCATTTTCTCTATCTCTTTCTTAAACTTCTCCACTATCTTTATTAAATCTACTTTGCACCTGCCACAAGTAGGACAGGAAATTATCTCAGCAAAGAAATTTCTTATCCCTAGAAACTGTAAAATAGTCTTAGCTATTCTAACTTCTTCTTTAGAAGAACCAGTAAGAGAAACTCTTAAGGCATCTCCCAAGCCTTGAAAAAGTAAAATTCCTGCCCCCATTGATGATTTAACCACGCCTTCTAAGTATGGTCCAGTAGCTGTGACTCCCAACTGAAGAGGATAGTTAAACCGTTGAGAAAAAATTCTATTTGCAAGAACAGTTGATTTAACCTCCGAAGTTTTTAAAGAAACTATTATATCAAAAAAACCTTCCTCCTCCAAAATCTTTACATAATCACTAGCAACTTTGGCCATCTCTTTAGCTAATTTTAAAGGGGAACTAAACTCTTTTTTGAATCCTCCACTGTTTACTCCTACCCTTACTGCTACTTTCCTCTTTTTTGCCTCAGCAATAATCTCTCTCACCTTGTTTTTTTTATAGATATTTAAAGGATTTAGTCTTATTCCCTCTAAACCTGCCTCCATTGCTAAAAAAGCCAGTTCCCAGTTAAAATGAATATCAGCCACTAAAGGAACGTTTATCTCTTTCTTTAAAATTTTAGCTATTTGGACATCTTTTTTCTCCTTAAATGCTATTCGTATAATCTCAGCTCCCTCTCTCTCTAGAACTTGCGCTTCTTTTACTAACTTTTTAATTTCCTTAGAAGGAGTCTTAACCATCCCTACTATCCTTACAGGATTTTTACCTCCTAAGGAAACTTTCCCTATATTAACTTTCCTACTCATTATCTAACCTTACTCTTATGACTTTTAGAGAATTCCGCCAAGAACTTAACACTTTTTGTGTATCTAGAGAAGAAATATCTTTGAGTTTCTCTTTCAGCTCTTTCTCACTCACTTCCCAAAAGATATAATCACCATCATTCTCTATCTCTTTAACTATCCCTACCTGAGAAAGTCTTTTGGCTAAAGAGTAGCTAATTTTTGGTGTTCTCTCTCTTAAACGTATAATATCATTGTAGGAAACAATTACCATAAGAGCAACAAGAATACTTAAACCTATACGATTCACTACCTCCTCACACTTTTCTGAAAGAGGTTTTTTTTTCAACTTCTCTAAAAGCATAAGAAAAAGATGCCCTCCATCTAATACAGGAAAGGGGAAGAGATTTATTATCCCTAAACTTAAGCTCAAAACTCCTACCAAGTTAAAAAAAGGAACTAGGCCCGCCTTGGCTACTTGGACAGTAAGAAACCCTACTCCTATAGGGCCAGCAACTGCTTCTTTAAGAGGCAACTTTTTAAGGATGAGCAAAAGTAAGCTTTTACCAATGATAAAACAAAGTTCTCCCATTCTTCCCCATGCTTTGAAAAATGAAACAACAAAATTTCCCTCCACTACTTTACTCCCTATTCCTACTATAGCAATCTGTTCTTCTTCTCCCCATGGATTTTTAAATGTGAATCTGTAAGGATTTACCTTAACTAATAATTCTTTATCTTCTCTTAAAATCTTAAAGGTGAGCAAAGAATTACTTTCTCTTATTAATTGGCTTAGCTCTTGCCAACTTCTAACTTTTTTACCATTTACTTCTAAAATTCTATCTCCCTCTTTAAGCCCTGCTCGGTAGCCAGGGTAGGAATACTTCTCCAGAATTTTGAATAAATGAGAAGTATCTACCCCCTTAAGCTGAGAGAGTTTCTCCTCTAGGTTTTTTCGAGGATAACTCCAGTAAATAAGCTTATGAGAAGCAAGACCTTTTTGGACAAGAGTAGCCACTTCTTCAGAAGAAAAATTTTTTTTAGCTACAGCTCTTAAAGAATCCCCATAAGCAGAAACTACTGCTTGAATTTGGTATTGAGTAAAGCCCAAAGATTTTAATCTCTCTAAGTTTATTTTAGGAATAGTCCAGGCAAAATACTTTTCTCTATCTTCCTCATAAACAAGATGGTTCTCTTTAAGTTTTTCTAACTCTTTAAAAGTAAATTCACTCTTAGGAATAGGAGCGTATTTTATAATCTTTCCTATAATAGGTTGAGAGGAAGGAAAACCCGTAGTAAAGATACCCCAAAAAATGAGAAGAGTAAGAATAAAGTTGAATAAGGGACCAAAAAAAACTATCTTAGCTCTTACTCCCACAGGTTTAGAAAAAAACTCATAATCCTCATAATGGGAAGCACCCCTTTGGTCTCCTGCTAACTTAACGTATCCCCCTAAAGGTATAAGACATACTAGAAGAGTTGTCTCTTTTAAATTGAATTTAACTAAAGGAGGGCCAAAACCTAAAGCGAACTTTTCCACTTTTACTCCACTAAGTCGTGCGCCAAGAAAATGACCAAATTCATGAGAAACTACGAGTAAACTTAAAGTAAAAAGAAATATTAAAATATTTAACAGCATCTTTTCTCTAGGTATTCAGACGCCTTCCTTCTTGCCCAATTATCCCAAAAAATAATATCTTCCAGAGAAGAAACTTTTCTAGAAGGATAGTTAGAAAACATATATTCTATTACTTTATATAGGGATAAAAAGTTTACTTTCCCTTTTAAAAAATAATCTATCCCTACTTCGTCAGCAGCATTTATCACTATCAGAGAATTATCATTTCTAATTGCTGCTTCTAAAACTAACTTTAGAAGGGGAAACCTAGCATAATCAAGTTTATAGAAAGTCAAAATCATCTTATCTTCAATTTTAAAGTAGGGAATATTTTTTAAAAGAGGAATGCGTTCAGGATAATAGAGAGCGTAACCAATAGGAAGACGCATATCAGGGAAGTAGAAACATAAGAAACTAAACCCATCTTTTAACTCTATAAAGCTATGAATTTTAGATTCTCTGTGGATAACTATATCTATCAAGTCGTAAGGGATACTAAAAAATTCATGAGTCTCTATAACCTCAAAGCCTTTATTTACTAAAGTAGCACTATCTATAGTAATACGTCTACCCATCTGCCAGGTA
>QNCE01000004.1 GCA_003644405.1 Candidatus Omnitrophota bacterium
CTTACTCCATTTTTTACAGCAGGAACGTATAGGAATCCCTACTTTTATAGTTTTTCTTTCTATCATTTTAGAAATTTTCCAAGGATTAAATCCCCAATAAATCTTCTTTACAAAAAATCCTAAGATACTGTTAGTTTTACCAATAGTAGAATTAGGTTCATAGATAGCAGTATAAGAAAAGAAGCTAGAGAGAAGAATAAGAAAAATAGTAGCTTTTCCTCCAAAACCAATGACTCTCTGTGGTCTGGTTTTTAAAAACACTACTAATCCCTCAATAATTCGATAAGCCATCTCTAAGACTACATTCCTGAAAGGCAACTCCCTTCCTAGAACCAAAAATCCTTTCTTTCTTAACCAATCTTTAAAATAATTAGAGGTCAAAAAAATATAAACCTTGTTATTTTCCTTAAAAGCTTTCGCTAGTATCCAAGCAGGATATATATGTCCAGCACTCCTGTCCGCTACTAAAAGAATTCTCATTGCTAAATTTTAAACTCCCCTCGCAACAGAGTTACCTAACTCCCTAGATGCGTTGAATAGAAGCCCTAATAGAGCATAGTGAACAACTAAACTAGTACCTCCATAACTTACAAAGGGAAGAGGTAATCCTTTAGTAGGAAACAAACCACAACTTACCCCTACATTTATCAATATTTCTAAAGCTAAAATTAAACCTATGCCAAAACAGAAATTTCTTCTAAAAGTTTGGTGGATAAAAAACCCTAACTTAAAAATTTTAAAGATAAAAACAAAAAACATAGCTAAAATTAAGCTACTACCTACAAAGCCAAACTCTTCAGCAATAATAGAAAATATAAAATCTGTATGTGCAGCTGGCAAAAAAAGTAGTTTTTGTCTACTTTCGCCTAAACCCACCCCTAAAACCCCTCCTCTACCGTAAGCAATCTGGGACTGAATCAGTTGGAATCCACTTCCTTTAGGGTCTTTCCAAGGGTTTAAATAAGCAACGATACGATGAAAACGGTAAGGGTGAACTTTTATAAGTACCCCTGCTAAAACTACCCCTAAAAGAAGGAAGGAAAGAAGATGTCTTTTTTTTGCCTTAAAGATAAGAAGCATAAGATAAAGCCATAGAATCCAAAATAAGGGGGTGCCCAAATCTGGCTCTAGAAGAATAAGAAGAAACACTATACCTGTTACTAGAAAAAGAGGGAAAATTCCTTCCTTAAGATTTCTTATAAGTGCTCCTTTACGATTTAAGTAATCTACACTCCATACTAGATATGTCACCTTTAAGAGTTCTGAAGGTTGAAGATTTATACCTCCAATACTAAGCCATCGTCTTGCTCCTCCTACTTTCTTTCCTAATACTAATACTAATACAAGAAGGAAAATATTAAAGAGAAGGAGGCAAAAAGCGTACTTTTTTATACTTTCTAAATCTATACTTAACATCCCCACAAATATAGGAATACTTAAGAGGAAAAAGATAAGCTGTTTCTTAAAAAAATAACCGTAATCATGTTTAGTTTTCCAAGCGTAGATAGAAGAAGCCTCATAGACCATCAGTAAACCCAAAAGAGTAAAAGTGAAAGCTAGTAAAAAGATTATCCTTCTTTCTCTATTGATTTTGTTCATCTAACCGTTTAACCGTGGTAATAAAAAAATGACCTCTCTCAATGTAACTAGAAAATGCATCAAAGCTAGAACACATGGGAGAAAAAAGGACCACATCTCCCTCTCTGGCTTCCTTAAAAGAAGCAATAATTGCTTCCTCCAGAGTTGAAAAAGTTTCCATATAGGGATAAAACTTTAGAGACTCCTTAAGCTTATCTTTAGCTTCTCCAAAAAGGTTAATCTTCTTTACTCTTTTTAAAAAGGACTTAATTATTGAGTAATCCATTCCTTTATCTCTGCCTCCAGCGATTAAGATAACTGGCTTTTTAATTACGCTTAGGGCATAAGCGGTAGAAGAAGGATTGGTAGCTTTGGAATCGTTAATAAAAGTTATACCGTTAACTTCCCTCACCAACTGCATTCGGTGAGGCAAACCCCTAAAGGAAGAAAAAACATTTTTGCAGAAGGATTTATCTATACCAAGAAGAGAAACGATGGTATAAGCAGCGGAATAATTTTCATTTCCAAACTCATTATCAAAGTACACTAGTTTAGCTTGGATGGTAGAGAGCGTATCTTTTAAAAATACACGTTTATTAACAACAGCATAATCACTCTTTCCTTGGTTTTTAAATATATTCAACTTAGCTCTTCGATAACAGATAAAATCTCTATACCTGTCAAGATGGTCAGGCTCAAGATTAATGAGGCAAGAGATGAATGGTCTGAATTCTATAATACTTTCTAATTGGTAGGAGCTTACCTCTAAAACGACTAAGTCTTCTTCCCTTGTTTTTAAAGCTATTGAAGAGAAAGGAATACCTATATTTCCTGCTAAATGGCAACTTATCCCCTTTTTCTTAAGAATAAGGTAAACAAGAAAAGCTGTGGTGCTTTTCCCATTAGTACCGGTAATAGCAATAATTTTGGCTTTGTTAAACCAACTAGCCACCTCTAATTCTCCTACGGTTAAAATATTTAGCTCTTTAGCTATCTTACAGATATAAGAGTTGGCTGTATCTACTCCCGGACTTAATACAATAAGATCAGTTCCCTTTAAAAAATTCTTGGTATGAGCACCAAACTCAAACTCTACCCCCCTTTTTTTGAATTGATCAATAATTAATTTATAAGTAGGGTAAATACATTTATGAGGAGAAATTTCACTAACCTTTACCTTCTTACCCAAAGAGAGAAAAAGTCTACATAGAGAAATTCCACTTTTTTTAAATCCCACCACACATACAGTAGTAATTTTATCTATTTTCATCTGAGTTTTAATGTAAGAAGGGCTACTACTGCAAGGATAGCATAAATAATCCAAAATCTCACAATTATCTTTGCTTCAGGAATCCCTCTTATTTGAAAGTGGTGGTGAAGAGGGGCGGCTCTAAACATTTTCTTACCTCTAATTTTGACTGAAGCAATTTGCAACACTACACTAAGAGCCTCTACTACAAATACTCCACCACAAATAATAAGAAGAAACTCCTTCTTTATAAAAAGAGCAACTGCCCCTAAGAGACCTCCTAAGGCTAGAGCCCCGGTATCCCCCATAAAAACTTCTGCAGGATAACAGTTATACCAAAGGAATCCTAAACTAGCACCAAGAATAGAAGAACATAGTATTGTAAGCTCACCTGCATTCTTTATATAAGGAATAAAGAGATAATGGGAAAACTTTATATTCCCGCAGACATAGGAGAGAATTGCAAATACCAAAGAAGAAGAAATTATCCCTCCTATGGCTAAACCATCTAAGCCATCAGTAAAATTTACTGCATTGGAGGTAGCTACGATTACTAAGCTAGCCCAAAAGATATAGAAATAGCCTAAATCTATAATCATATTTTTAAAGAAAGGTAAATCAATTCTAGTAGAAATATCTTTGCGAATGTAGATAATTAAACCCACAACTATACCAATGAGTACTTGAGAAACAAGCTTTACTCCTCTAGATAGCCCCTTCCCTTTTTTTATTTTAAGTAAATCGTCTTTGAATCCTACTCCTCCTAAAAAAAGCATAACTATGAGCGTATACCAGCTGAATCCTATATCCCACCTCATCCAGATAAAGACAGAAATAATTACTGAAATGATAATTATCAATCCTCCCATAGTAGGTGTTCCCTTCTTATCCTTATGAAGACTCTCCAAGTGAGGGTGACCATACATATCTATCCTTTCGTAGAAGCCAAACTTATCAAAGAGTTTCATTCTCTTAAACTGCTTCCACAAAATAAATGCAAGTAAGAAGGAAGTAACAAAAGCACATCCACTTCGAAAGGTAATGTACTTTAGCACATTGAAAACAATGGAATATTTGCTAAGAGGGTAAAAAAGATGGTAAAGCATATTAAAACTTCCTGATAACCTCCTCTAACTTCATATTTCGAGAACCCTTTAAAAAAATAAGATACTTTTTGTTCTTAGTTAACTTCCTTAAAAAGGAAGCAATCTCCTCATGAGAATCTAAATGAATTACTCGGGGATGACCTAGTTTCTCTAACATTTCCTTCAGAAAGTGAACATGCTTACCAAAAGTTATTATATAATCAAAACCAACAGAGATTAAGGGATGGGCTAGACTTCTATGATAGTAGTAAACTCTTTTACCTAACTCTAGCATATCCGCTATCACAGCAACCTTGGGGAGAGAATAAACACTCAATGTCTTTATTGATTCTTTTAGAGAAAAAGGGTTAGAATTGTAAGCATCGTTTATAAATAATGAACCTCTTTTTATTATTTTTTCCATACGCATGAAAGGGAAATCTTCGAACTCACTCATCATCTCTGTACATTCTCTTAAGTCTAAACCCAAAAGGGTAGCTACCAAAAGAGAAGCTAGCGTATTGTAAATAAAAAAGGAAGCAAAGGTTTTAAGACGGAGAAGATATCTACCATTTATAGAAAATATATTTTCTCTCTCATTTTTCTCTAAAAGTTTAGCATAGATATGTGCTTCTTTATTCTTACCAAACCAGAATATTCTATTAGCTAAGTTTACTCTCCGCAGAAGGTAATCATCTCTGTTAAGGATGCCAATGGTATCGGCATTGTTAGCTATAACTGCTATTTTCTCCTCTAACACTCCTTTAAGAGAAGATAAACCTTGTAGATGCACAGATTTTATAAAAGTGATTACTCCTAGATGAGGCTGGCAAAGATCAGTTAATCTTTTTATCTCTCCAGGAAAATTTGTCCCTAACTCTAAAATGAGTATCTTCTCCTCTTTCAGATTAAGGAGGGTTTTACATACGCCCAAAAGATTATTCTCTGATTTCTTATTACATAGGACAGAAAATTTCTCTCTTAGAAGATAGAAAAGCATCTCCTTAGTAGTAGTCTTCCCTACAGAACCTGTAATAGCTATCACTTTTTCAGGCGATGCTCTCTTCCTTATATACTTACTTACTCTCTCTAAACTAGAGAGAGAATTCTCGACTACAAAAGTACAAACCCTCTCTTTTTTCTGTTCTTTTCTATCCTCACTTACTATTAAAGCTGCGCCTCTGCGAATAGCTTCATCGATAAATTGATGTGCATCAAAGTATTTCCCTTTAATAGCAATAAAAGCTTCTCCTTTCTTAAGGGTACGTGAATCTATGGAAAATCCTGTTGGTTGTTTAAAAAATCTTTTATTTAATACCCTCTTAGGTTTTAATACCTTGGTTAATTTTAAAAGCGTAAATTCACTCATTCCTAAGAAGTCCTCTAACAACTGAAGCGTCACAAAAGGGAATCCTTCTGTCCTTTATAATTTGATAGTTCTCATGCCCTTTCCCAGCAATAAGAACAGCGCAGATCTGTCTCTTTCGAATCTCTAAAGCAGTTTTTATCGCCTTTCTTCTATCTAAAACTACTGTGTAATTATCCCTTTTAAATCCTTTCTCTATCTGAGAGATAATTTGATAAGGATCTTCGTTACGTGGATTATCGGAAGTCAAAATAGTAAAATCAGCAAGGCAAGAAGCAATCTCTCCCATTACAGCTCTTTTCCCTTTATCCCTATCTCCTCCACAACCAAATACACACACAACCTTCTGGTATCCTATTTCCTTTAAAGTAGCAAGGGCAGTTTTTAAAGCCTGAGGAGTGTGAGCATAATCTACGTAGATATCATCACCTATCAACTGAAGTCTTCCCAAAGGAGAATTAAGTTGGGGTAAAAACTTCGCAACTGTATCTGGATTAAATCCTAATTCCACTAAAGAAGCAAATCCAGCAAGAATATTGAGGATGTTATGCTTCCCCAAAAGCTTTATCCTTATAGGGTAAGTTTTTTCTCGATGAAGTAAAATAAACCTACTTCCCTCTTTGGAGAGATTTAAATCGTATGCCCTAAAGTGAGCCTCTTTTTTAAATCCATAAGTAACCAGATAATTATCTATTTGACTAGCGAGTTTACGACCATAGTAGTTATCTATGTTTACTAAAGCCGTAGCCTTAGGGTTCTCTAAAAAAAGTCTCCTCTTAGCCTCAAAGTAACTTTGCATGGTAGAATGATAATCAAGGTGTTCTCTGGAAAGATTAGTAAAGATGCACTGTGAGAATTCAATCCCCTCTACTCTCTTTTGTTGCAAAGCATGAGAGGAAACCTCCATTACTACATAAGAATTTCTTTTTTTTATTAGGGAAAGTAGCTTTCTTAAAGAAAGATAATCAGGAGTAGTGTAGGTAGCTTCTATTTTTCTATCTTCTATATAGTAACCCACTGTGCCAACTAAAGATACAGACTTCTTAAGCATTTTTAAAAGTTCATAAATTACAAAGGCAGTTGTAGTTTTACCGTTGGTACCAGTTACACCGATAAAAGTTAACCCCTTCAAAGAATGAGAATACAGTTTATCCACTGCTTTTCTAAATTCCCTATAAGGGTCATCAACATAAATAACAGGTGCGTCTTTTAAGATAGAAGTAATAACTTCTTTCTTTTTTTTGTCTCCTACAAATACCGCTACTTTATTTTTTATCTGATTTAGGATACTAAAAATATTAAAAGATACACCTTCGATTACAAAAAACATATCTCCTTTCTCAAGGTTACAAGAATCTCTGGATATATTTTTTATCTCTAAGTTGGCTAATCTTTCCTCTAACTCAAGATTGGGAAAAAACTCTTTCAGCTTCATCCAAAAATTTTTACATTTTCTCCATTAGGCTAACCTCACCTTTCTTTTCTACCATTGCTTTATACTCTCTGTATTTTAAAATGCTTTCTCCTATCTTCTTAAAAAGAGAAGCAGCTACTACTCCTCCGAAATGGGACTTAACAGGCTCATCGATGCTTACTGCTATAACTAAAGGATGGGAATCTTTTTGAATAAACCCCACAAAAGAGGCTCGATACCTTGTATGGGAATATCTTTTCTTTTCTACATCAAACTTTTGAGCGGTTCCCGTCTTACCTCCTACTACCGCTCCATCAATTCTGGCAAGCTTTCCTGTTCCCTCCTCTACTACTTCTTTAAGGACTTCTCTTACATTCTCTGCCACTTTAGAAGGTAATACTCTCTTCTTATGAGGTTTAAACTCCCAGAAAGATTCACCATGCCAAATCTTTCTCACCAAATGAGGTCTTACTTTGTAACCTCCGTTAGCAATGGTAGCCATAGCTGAGGCTAATTGAATCAAACTCACCCCTACTTCTTGACCGATAGGAATAATAAAATAAGAGGTTTTACTCCACTTTTGAGGAGATTTTAAAATCCCAGAGGTCTCTCCTGGCAAATCTATATCTGTTTTTCTTCCAAAACTAAGCTTCTTCATATAAGTATAAAGAGAAAAAGGAGGCAAACTCTGAGCAATTTTTGCTACTCCAATATTACTAGATTTTTTAAATACCTCTTTAAAGGTAAGTTCTCCATAAGGTTTCCAGTCATGAAGAATGCTCCCGGGAATTTTATACTTCCCTCTCTCACAAAATATCACTCTTTGAGGGGAAAATTTTCTCTCAGCGATAGCAGTAACCAAAGTAACTATTTTGAATACTGAACCAGGCTCAAATATATCAGTAATTGCTCTATTCCTTACCTGTGACGGTACAAACTCACCTATCCTGTTGGGATCGAAAGTAGGCCAGTTAGCTAAAGCCAACAGTTCCCCATTAGAAGCATCCATTACTATCACCGAACCAGCTTTTGCCTTAAATTTCTCTATAGTCTCCTTTAAATAACTCTCACTCCAGTACTGAATTTGGGCTTCTATAGTCAAAAAAATATCTGCCCCTTTCTGAGGATGAAAAACCTGAGGGTGAAAAGTAAAAGTAGAAGCTGAGGAATCTTTAAAAACGGTAGTGATACCCTCTTTTCCTTGTAAGTAACGCTCGTAAAAAAATTCTATTCCTTCTATTCCTCGATTGTCGAGATCTACTCCTCCTAGAATATGTGCAGCAAGACTCCCATGAGGATAAAATCTCTTTTTCTCTCTTATAAATCCTAAACCTTTCAATTTTAATTTTTCAACCTTTTCTTTCTCCTCCCATGATATTTTTCTTTTGATCCATACGAACCGCTTTGGTGAATAAAGTTTCTTTTTAATCTTCTCTCTATCTATCTCTAGAACTTCTGCTACCTCCTTACAAAATTTATCTTTATCCTCAACTAACTGAGGATCAGCATATACAGAGTAGGTAGTAAGATCCATAGCTAAAATTCTACCTTCTCTATCATAAATTTTCCCTCTCTCTCCCTTTAGGGATACAACTGCAATATATTGAGAATAAGCTAAATTTTTGAAAAATTCCTTATTAAACACCTGAAGATAAGCTATTTTGGTTAAGATAGCAAAAAAAGCAAGGGCTAGTAAGGAGAGTACGGTATATATCCTCAGATTTTTTCTTACATTCTTCACATTTTAAAAAAGTTATTTCTCCTCAGCGAAAGCTTGAGAGCGTAGAGGTAAGTTAAAAATCCTACTGTTAACCTGAGCTAAAGGAGCCATCCATCCAGCTTTAGAGTGAACACTTTCAGTTTTCTTAATACGGTAAGCTAGAACTTTTGTCTCTTCAGGAATTATAAACTCATGAGTTTCTGCCCATTGGTTAAGTTTTTCCAGAGAAGTTTTACTATAAAAATTATACATTAAAGCGTCGCGTTTAGCAACTAATTCGTTATAAATTTTGTAGTTACTAGCTAATTGATAGGCTTCTAT
Source organism: Candidatus Omnitrophota bacterium (assembly GCA_003644405.1). Lineage (GTDB taxonomy): Bacteria > Omnitrophota > Gorgyraeia > Duberdicusellales > 4484-171 > B7-G16. The sequence goes on from QNCE01000004.1 coordinate 8,734, forward strand.
GTAGAGGGAAATTTTTTGATGGAGGTAAAGGAGAAGGAAAATAAACATACCTATTAAACAAATAATTCCACGTTTCATTTTAAATAACTTTACTTAGAGAGAAATTCGCTCTGCTGCTCTTAATTTAGCTGAGCGTGAACGAATATTCTCTGCTAGTTCTTCTGATGTAGGCACAAGAGGCTTTTTTGTAAGTATATTTAATACTTTAGAAGCTGAGAACTTCTTAAAAGTATTTTTCACAATTCTATCTTCCAAAGAATGAAAAGATATAACTACAATTCTACCCCCTCTAGATAACCGACAAATAGCTTTCTCTACCCCCTCTTTTAAACAATCAAGCTCTCTATTAACCACAATCCTCAATGCTTGAAATATTTTAGTAGCAGGATGAATTCTATGAGAAGTATACCTTTTAGGGATAGCTCGCAGAATCGTATCTCTAAGTTGCCCGGTAGTAGAAAGAGGTGATTTTTTTCTTTCTTCTACCAAAAAATGAGCTATTCTTCGAGAGTAACGTTCTTGACCAAATCTTTCAAAAATTATTGCTAACTCTTTTTCGCTTAAATTATTAACTAAATCATAGGCGCATAAAAAAGATTCTCTATCCATCCGCATATCCAAAGGCCCCTCTCTTAAGAAACTAAATCCTCGCTGAGGATCACTAAGTTGAAAACTAGATACCCCCAAGTCAAAGAAAAAAGCATCTGCCCTAGTAATACCTACACTATCTAAAACCACATCTATATTGCGGAAGTCATCTTTGACTAAAATCACTTTATCTTTAAAGTTCCCTAATCTTTGACGAGCCACCTCTAAAGAATCTCCATCTTTATCAATCCCTATAAAAATAGCGCCTTCTTTTAGATGAGGAAGGATTTTTAAAGCATGGGATGCTATCCCTAAAGTGCAATCTACGATTACTTTTCTTGTGGCAGGAGTAAGATAAGTTATCACCTCCTTATACATTACCGGGTAATGCATTATCTTTTTATCAAAAGAGACCTTCTGCCATTTCTTCGAATCTCTTTCGATTGTCAACATAGAACTTCTCCCATTTTTCTTATCCCAAATTTCAATTCTATCCGCAACTCCTAAAATCACTATTTCCCTCTTAATTTCTGCAAACTCTTTCAGATAAGAAGGGATAGTAATTCTTCCTTGAGGATCAACCTCTACTTCTTGTGCTCCACTAAAGTATAATCGATTAAAATATCGGGACTGCTGTTTAGTAAACGAAAGAGATTTCAATTTTTCTTCCATCTCTCTCCAAGTATCATGAGAAAATAAAAATAAACATCCATCTAAACCGCAGGTAAGATAAAAAATTTTACTCTTCATCCTTTTTATTTTTTCTCGGAACTTAGCGGGAAGGATAAATCTATCTTTAGAATCTAAAGTATGGAAATATTTACCATACCACATTCCACTTTGCTCCACTTTACTCCACAATATAAATATAATTTACCAAAGTGTATTTGTCAAGAAATTTTAAGGATTTATTATAGGAGATACTAAAGATTGGGGGGGGGGAAACTATTTAACCACTATATTTTGAAAGGACAACTCTTATATCTTTATCTATTCTCTCCTTTAACTTTTCTAAAGAGGGAAATTTTCTTTCGTTACGAAGTCTTTCCAAAAAAAGAATCCTCACTTTTTTGAGGTTAATCTTCTTCCTTAGAGCTAAAACGTAAATTTCCATACTCAATTTTTTATCTTTTGACACAGTAGGATTAAAACCTATATTACAGAGAGCTAAGTGCCACCTTCTTTTCAAAAATACTTTAACCACATATACTCCCCGTTTAGGTATCACTTTATCTTGCCAATCCACATTTAAAGTAGGATAACCTATTATAGACCCTAATCCTTTACCTTTAACTACTCTTCCCTCTATGATATAACGTCTGCCAAGTAATCTTTCAGCTTGAGAAAAGAAAGCTCCTTTTATCAGTCTTCTTATATAAGAACTACTAATTACTCTTTTTCCTAATTTTTTCTTCTTCAAAACTATTACCTTAAATCCCATCTCTGTTGAAAGTTCCTTTAGTTTTTTGATACCAATTTCTCTTTTATGTCCAAATCTAAAATCCTCTCCCACTACCAAAGTGTTTACTTTTATAGAAGAGATAAGTTTTTTTAAAAATGCCTTCCCTCTTAAACGCAATAATTTTTGAGTGGTAGGAAAAAGTAATAGATAATTAATCTTTTCTCTTGCTAAGATCTTCTTCTTCTCATTCAAATTAGTAAGAAAACCTAAAAAGGAGGAGGAAGAAAGGACTTGCTGAGGAAGAGGCCAAAAGGTAACTACCAAGGAGGGTAATTTTTTTCTTTTTGCTAATTTTCTTAATTTTCTAATAAGAACTAAGTGCCCGAGATGAAGCCCATCAAATACACCAACAGTGGCAACACATTCTATTCGTCTTAAAAGAGGAAAACGAAAGGTTATCATTCAAAAGTATACTCCCTCAAATGAGTAGCACTGATATCTTCTAAATTCACTGCTTCTCTCAAGGTAAAAGGGCCTACTGCTGTTCTTATGATAGAAGTTATGTGCGCTCCACATCCTAACTTCTCTCCTATATCCTCAGCTAGCTTCCTTACGTAAGTTCCTTTAGAACACCTTACATAAAACTCCACAAAAGGAAGCTCAATCTTTAAAATTTTTAAATCATAAATCTTTACCTTTCGAGGGGGTCTCTCTACCACTATACCTCTACGGGCTAGTTTATACAGTCTCTTCCCCCCTATCCTTATAGCACTAACCATAGGAGGAACTTGTTCAATCTCTCCTACAAAAGAGGGAAAAACTTCCTTCACCGCTGATTCTTTCAAATTCTCTACACTTTCCCTCTTTACCACCTCACCTTGAGCATCTCCTGTAGTGGTTGCCTCTCCCAGTTTCATAATCCCCTGGTATTCTTTATCAAAATCTACAAACCTAGAGAAAAACTTTGTATACCTCCCTACAAGAATAATAAGCAAGCCCTCTGCCTGAGGATCTAAGGTGCCAGCATGTCCTACTCTCTTAGTATTAAGTTTTTTACGCACGTAGTTAACTACATCGTGGCTAGTTAACCCACGAGGTTTATTCACTAAGATTAAACCATTACTATCTTCTCTTTTTGTCATTAGTATATCTTTTAACGAAAGTTATAACCTTTTTCTCTACTGAAGAAAGATTTCCAAAGATAGTGGTACCACTAGCACGTTTATGCCCTCCTCCTCCAAAAAACTTAGCAACTCTATTTACATCTACTTTAGAACGTGAGCGAAAGTTGACACGGACTTTATTTTTCCCTAATTTTTTAAACAATAAAAAAACTTCAGCATCTCTTAAAAACCTCATTATTGAAAAAATTACTTCTGTAAGATCATACTCCTTCTTTGGCCAGTACTTTATCAATGCCCAAGTTATCTTTCCGCTAGAATCAGCCTTAATAGAAGATAATACTTTACCAATGAACCTTATGTCCTTAAGCTGGCAAAAGCTATGTAAGGACTCATAAATTTTATCAGGTAAGATCTTGTATCTAAATAACTCAGCTATAATCCTATGAACCCGAGAAGAAACATTACTATAGGTAAAATTCCCTGTATCTGTAAATATCCCTGTATAGAGACACAAGGCTATTTTTCTATCCATCACTTTTAATTCCTTACACAACCGGTAAATCATCTCCGAGGCAGAGCTCGCTTTAGGATCTACCCAATTTAAATCTCCAAAAAAGGTATTGCTTATATGATGATCAATATTAACAATAATTTTTGCTCTACTTAAATAATCTTTTACTTTCCCTGTACGAAAAGAATCAGAGCAATCTAAAACTAAAGCTACGTCAAAACCATTGGAAACATCCAGATCATTCTTTATAACCTTAATATGGGGAAGAAAGCTATAGGCCCGGGGAGTAGTATCGTGGTTACAGATAATCACCTGTTTTTTCATCTTTCTAAGAAGGAGATACATAGCTAACTCTGAACCTAAAGCATCTCCTTCCAGGTTCATATGAGCGGTAATCAAAAATCTTTTATTTCCTCTCAAAAGTTCAATAATCTTTTTTATCACCCATCACCTCCTCTATCTTCTTATAAATTTCTACACTATATTTTATACTCTTATCAGGGAAAAACTTTATCGATGGTAATACTTTTATCCTCAATTTCTTTCCTAATAACTTCCTTAGAAACCCTCTCATAGAGTTAAGTATCTTCTCTATGCGAGAAAAATCTTTATCCTTTAACACACTAAAGTAAACTCGTGTCTGACGTAAATCAGGAGTAGTCTCTACTCGGGTAATACTTACTAAACCCAAACTAGGATCGTCGACTTCTTTTTGAATTATCTCCATTAATCTCTTCTTAATCTCCTTATTCACTTTTTCTAAACGCAGAGACATCTTATAAAATCTCCTTCTGAGTATCTAGAATGTGTAAGTCATTATGAAAACGAATATATTCTTCTATCTTAAGCATAATTTCATCTAGACAGCTTTTAGTATAGTTGACACAGACAAAAGATAATTCGCTTCTCTGCCATTTATCCGATGGCTTTTCGGCTACCGAAACATTAAACTTATTTCTCAATCGCTCTTTAATTCTAGCAATAATCTGCCGTTTTTCCTTCAGAGAATGACAGTAGGGGATGTAAATATCCACCTTTAGATACCCAATAAACATAGAGAGGGAATTATACCTTAGATTTCTCTATTTATCAATCTATTATGTCAACAATCTTTTTAACTCTTTAAGTTCTTGGCTCTTAGTAGAAATATTTTTCTCAATTTTCTTATGGAGAAGTCTTTTAAAAATTTTTGTATAATTAGTTTTATCCTTATACCCTACTCTTTTTAAATCTTCTCCTCTTAGCTTTAGACGAATATGAGCGAGTTTCTCTAAAAAGACGCAGATTTTTTTTCTTATAGTTTTATCCTTAAAATAGGCATAAAAGAATACTACCGCCTCAAAGCTTAATGGTTTTAAAATTTCAAAAATACCTACTTTGGGCTTTACTCTCTTTAGATGGCGGACTTTAGAAAAACTCTCTTTAATAGATAAAATAATTTTTCTTTCTCCTTTCCTCAAACCAAATTGTGAAAAAAATTGAAAAAGAGCATTCTCTGTCAGTTTATAGACAATTCCTGCAAGATAAATAATCCATCCCTGGAGTTCTCTGCACTTTTTAAATTTTTTCTTATAAATATGTAAAGCCCTTTGGATTCGCATAAGGAGCAAAAAATCACTCTTCTTCAGAATCAACTTTTCATTTATAAAAGAAAACCCTATCAACTGATTAATTCTTCTTATATAGCGGTAAGGGGCAGGTTCCTTTAAGATAAGAATTAGTTCATCCCTTATGCGATGTTCATCTATCCATTTTATAGCACCTAATCTGATAGCTTCCTTAAGAAGGGAAAAGGTATGAGGTTCTATGCGGAAAGAAAATCTCTGTTCAAATCTTATAGCACGAAAGATTCTAGTAGGGTCCTCTAAGAAACTTTTAGGATGGAGAACTCTTATTAAACCCCTATCAAGATCGTTAATCCCCCCATAGAAATCCAAAATATTACCCCAACTTTCTCTATTAAGACTCATAGCCATAGCATTGATGGTGAAGTCTCTTCGGAAAAGATCCTCTCTTATAGTAGAAGCTACCACTTTGGGAAGAGCTCCCCAGTAAGGATAAAACTCCTTCCGTGCGGTAGCAAAATCTACTTTTAAATTATTATTAAGGTAAAGAGTAGCGGTACCGAAAGAGTGATGCTTTATGAATTCTGCCTTTAACTTTTTAGAGAAAACCTTAACAAACTCTATAGCATCTCCTTCCACTACAATATCTAAATCAAGATTTTCTTCCCCCAAAAGTAAATCTCTAACTATACCTCCTACTAAGAAAATCTTATAATTTAAAGACTCTGCCAAAGAAGAAAACATACGCAAGTACTTCCTTATAGGAAGAGGTAATTTCTTCAATAATGTAACTCCCATAAACTTCTCTCTACTTTGCTCGAGGATGAAAGCGAAGATGAATTTCCTTCAATCTCAATTTATTTATATGGGTATATATTTGAGTAGTAGTAATAGAAGCATGCCCTAACATCTCTTGTACACTCCTTAGATCCGCTCCTCTTTCTATAAGATGGGTAGCAAAGGAATGCCTCAAAGTATGAGGACTTACTCTCTTCTTAATTCTAGCTCTCTTTACTAGTTCTTTAATCATCTTCCATATGCTCTGACGAGTTAAGGGCTTCCCACCTTGGGCCAAAAAAAGGTAGGGCGAACCTCCTCCCTTAGCTAGCTTTGGGCGTGCTTCTTTAAGATACTTTTCTAAAAACTTTAAAGCTGTGCTTCCTAGAGGGACAATTCTTTCCTTAGATGACTTTCCTCGACATCTCAAAAACCCCACTTCCCTATTTACATCGTTCACTTTCAGTAAAGCTACTTCCGAAACCCTTAATCCGCTAGCATACATAAGCTCTAAAATAGCTCTATCTCTTATACCTTGAACTTTCTTAAGATTGGGAGTCTTTATAATTCTTTCTACCTCATCAAAACTTAGCACCTGAGGAATTTTCTTCTCAAGTTTTGGAGTCTCAATCAAATTTGAAGGGTCATTGTTTGTAATTTTCTCACGGAGGAGAAAACGATGGAAATTTTTTATAGAAGATAGACTCCTAGCAACTGTGGAAGGACAAACCTTTTCTCTAAGAGAAAATAAAAAATCAAGAATGTCTTCTTTAGTTACTTTTTTAATATCTTCAATATTTTGTGCTCTTAAAAAATTAAGATATTTAGTTAGATCTCTCTGATAAGAGAGAATTGAATTAGGAGAAAGCCCCTTCTCTACTCTTAGATAGTCAAGAAAAGCTTCTAGGTATATCTGCATTCCTTCAAAAAAGGATTATTTTTAAGCTCTCTCTCTAAGGTAGTAGAAGGTCCATGACCAGGAAATACTTTAATTTTACACCCTAAAGGAAGAATCTTATTTTTAATTGAGGCTAGTATTAAATCATAAGATGCATAAGGAAAATCAACTCTCCCTATAGAGTCAAAAAAAAGTGTATCTCCGCTAAAAAGAAAATTATCTACTAAAACACAGATAGACCCAGGTGTATGTCCAGGTGTGTGAAGAAGATGAAATTGATAAGTGTCTAAAAGCAGATTATCATTATCCTTTATGAGATTAGGTGTTTTTTTCAAACAGAAGGGAGAAGAAAGAAAAGAAGAAAGATTTAACTCAGGATTAGCTAAAAATTCTTTGTCCTCATGATGGATGTAGAAGGGGAAATCTAATTTAGCTAACCCCATTATATGGTCAATGTGACCGTGAGTAAGAACTACAAAGAGAAGATTATAACCACTCTTTTTTAAAAAATTACCAACCTCTTCTATTCCTTCTGGAGCATCTATAAGGAGGCAATTTTTAGTCTGAGGATTTATTACCACGTAAGCATTAGTAGAGAAATCTCCCAAAGTAAAAATTTCTATTTTTAATCCATCCATAGAGAAGCTTGACTCCACCGTAATTTTCGAGAAAACTCTCTTTTTATGTACTCTACTTTCCTTGCAATCTGAGATGCTTTTGTTTCATTAAAGTAAGGAGAAGTTAGCTGTTTTTCTATCTTTAGAAGTTCTCCATAAAGATAACCTACTTGTTTCCTTCCTTCCTCATTGAAAAAGTAAAGCATCTGTTTAAAATTAACGATCGCTTCTTTTATTGCCTGTTTCTGTTTCTTACGGTTGCCCCCTTCTTCTAAAGATTGAATAAGTTCATCTAACCATCCTTCCACAAAAAGATAGTAATCTTGGTATACCTCTTTGGTGGGTTTCTGAGGATACTCCTTAAAATCTATGTAAACGGTGGGTTCCTTTTGCGGTTTTTTCTTACGCACAAACTTTTTTCTCAGGGTATAACAACCCTGCCCAAAGAGCAAACTTACAACCACTAAAATCACCAATCTTCTCTTCATAAAGTTATTTTATAATCAAGGAAGTTAAAATCAACATTTATTTTTCCTTTATAAGCTGCTTAAACTCCTCCTCACCAATCATCTTAATTCCTAATTTCTTTCCCTTCTCATACTTAGAACCAGGATTTTTACCAACTACTAAGTAGTCAGTATTTCTACTTACTGAAGAAGACCATTTGCCCCCTAACTCCTCTACTAACCTCTGAGCCTCTGTCCTAGTAAAACTCTCTAACTCCCCAGTAAAAACAAATGTTTTCCCTCTTAAAATATCTTTCTTAACCTTCTCTTCTTCCCTCAAATTCAAACCTAATTTTTTAAACTCCTCAATCATCTTCCTCACTCTGGATTGAGAGAAAAACTTAACCACGCTCTCTGCCATAACCGGACCTACCTCAGGAATGCTTTCTAAATCTGCTTTATCTAGAGTAAAGAACTTATCAATATCTCTAAATTTTTGAGCCAAAACCATAGCTGCCTTCTCTCCTACATGTCTTATTCCTAGACCATATAAAAATCTAGCTAAAGAACGACTCTTACCCCTCTGTATGGCTTGATAGAGATTATCTGCCTTCTTCTCTGCAAATAAAGGAAGTTTAAGAAAATCTTCCTTTTTGAGTTTGTATATATCTACAAGACTTTTTACCATTCCTCTTTCAACTAACTCTTCCACTACACTATCACCCATTCCTTCTATATCCATGGCTCCACGTGAAGCAAAATGAAGGAGAGATTGTTTAAGTTTTGCTGGACAATCAGGATTAATACAGTAGAAATAAACTTCCTCTTCTTTTTCTTTAGAAATTACCCCTCCGCATACAGGACATCTATGGGGAACCTTGACTTTTCTCTCTTTCCCTTTCCTCTTAGAAGTAATTACCTTAACAATCTTGGGAATAACTTCTCCTGCTCTTTCTACCAATACTGTATCTTTCACTCTGACATCCAGTCTTTTTATCTCATCAAAGTTATGAAGAGTAGAACGGGAAATAGTTACTCCTCCACACTCTACAGGTTTGAGTATCGCTACGGGAGTTATAATCCCGGTTCTGCCTACACTAAAGATAATATCTTCCACAGTAGTAGTAGCTTGATGAGCAGGAAATTTATAAGCTACTGCCCAACGAGGAGATTTAAGAGTTTGACCTAATTCCCTCTGGAGAGAAAATGAGTTGACTTTCACTACCACTCCATCTACTTCATAATCCAAAGTATCTCTCTTCGCCTGCCATTGGTTACAGTAAGCTATAACTTCATCTAGGTTTCTACAGTACTTATTATAGGAATTCGTGCGCAACCCCCATTCTTTCACTTTCTCTAGAAATTCATACTGACTCTTGAAAGTATAGTTCTGTGCCCAACTAAAGGAGTGAATGAAGCATTTAAGATTTCGTTTTCCAACTTCCTTAGAATCCAAAAGTTTTAAAGAACCGCTGGTAGCATTCCGTGGGTTAGCAAAAGGAGGCTCTCCTCTTTTTAACCTTTCTTCATTTAGCTTCTTAAAATCAACTTTATCCATGTATATCTCTCCCCTCACTTCTATAACTTTGGGAAAATCTTTACCTATTAATCTTAAAGGTACAGTCTTTATTGTACGCACATTAGGGGTAATATCCTCACCTACTTCTCCGTCCCCTCGAGTAGCTCCCAGAGTAAGCTCTCCATCCCTATAAACTAAAGCGCAACTTACTCCATCAATCTTTAGCTCTACAGTGTAATCTAATTTAACTTTTCTCTTTAAAATTCTCTTTATCTTTTCCTCCCATTCTTTTAGCTCTTCCATGGAATAAGTATTATCTAAAGATAACATTTTCACTCTATGCTTTACTGTAGGAAAACCTTCTAAAACCGCTCCCGAAACTCTCTGGGTAGGAGAATCAGGGGTGATAAACTGAGGATATTTTTCTTCCAGTTCTTTAAGTCTTCTTACTAAATCGTCGTAATCTTTATCAGAAATCTCTGGATCTGCCAAAACATAGTAACGCCAATCGTGGTAGCGAATTTCCTCTCTCAACTTCTCTATCTCTTTCTTTATCTTCTCTAAATTTCCCATAGCCTCCTCCTTCTCCTTTTTACATACCTCTATACAATCGGGAGGCGAGAAAACTAGGAAGGCCAACTTTTAAAATTTTCTTTGCAGCCTTTTCTATGCAGTAATTTAATCTTACAAATTTAACAACTTTCTCTTTATCATCGTAAATACAAAAACATAATCGAGTATCTCCATCTCGAGGTTGTCCTATACTACCTACATTGAATATATATTTGGCATCATCTTCTAATTCCACCCAATCACCTCTGGAAGAATAAATTTTGCCTTCTTTTAAAATATAAACTTCTCTACAATGGGTATGACCAATAAAACAGACCTTTTTATTCTGAAGGGAAAAATTTAAATAAGCGCTTCTTACATCCATTATATAGTGAAAATTACCCGGTTCAAACAAACTTCCATGAACACATACAAAATCTTTCTTTTGATAAATTAAAGGAAGAGTGTGAAGAAAGCTAAAACTCTCTTTGGTTAAAATTCTCTTTGTCCAAATTATTGCCTCATAAGCTAAAGGATTAAAGTAAGTAAGAGGGAATTTCTCAATTACCGCCCAATCATGATTACCTGCTAAACAGTTCAGGGGGGATAAATTCCTTAGAAGTTCAATAACTTCATTAGGATTAGCTCCATAACCTACCACATCTCCTAAAAAGATAAACTCATCTATAGAACTTTTCTTAAAAAAAGAAAAAGCAGCCTCTAACGCCTCTAGATTGCTATGTATGTCAGAAAATACTAAGTACTTCATAAATCTAGTAAGAATAGAAGCGGATCTGGAAATTGTGAAGTTCGGATGAAGGAGGTATTTTTTGAAGATCCATTTTAGTTATGTATCCAGAAAATTCCTCCTTAAGCTCCTGCAAAAATTTATCTAACTGTTGGGGATAACCTTGAGCAATAAGTTCAACTCTTCCATCAGGAAGATTCATCACCCATCCTTTTACTCGGTGTTTTCTAGCTAAGTAGTTTGCTGTGTATCTAAATCCTACTCCTTGGACTCTTCCCTCAAAATAAATATGTAAACACCTCTCCATTTTAACCTCACTCAAATTGCTCCCCTACTTTTGGCCTATACCCACATATAAAGCTATTTGTAGACATTTCTTTTTTTCCTTCAGGCTTTAACTTCTTTATCTTTAGGACCCCCTCTAAGGTAGCTACGTATATTCCTTCTTTATCTAAATCAACAATAAAACCAGGGGAGGAGTTGGTCTCTGTAGAGTTTGGTTCAGCCTCTAAAATCTTGACTCTTATCCCTCTATAAAAAGTATACGTCCCTGGCCAACCTTTTAATCCCTTTATCAAATTGTTTATAGTTACTGCGGAACTGCTCCAGTTAATCCTCCCATCCTCCTTTTTTAATTTAGGAGCATAGCTAACCTTACTCTCATCCTGTGGTATTAATTTATAAGTGTTGCTTTCTATCTGCTCTATAGCTTCACATACTGCAGGGATACTTAAATTAGCTAACTTCTCAGATAGGGAAAAATAATCATCTTTATTTTCTATGCTCATTCTCTTTTGTAAAATTATAGGACCACTATCTACTTTTGGAGTAACTTTGAATATACTAATTCCTGTCTCTTTTTCTCCTTTAATAAGTACCCATTGGATAGGAGCAGGACCTCGGTAGCGAGGAAGTAAGGAAGGATGTAAAGCTAAAGGAAGTTTATTAGGGATAGAAAGTAAAGAAGCAGACAAGATTCTACCATAACTTACCACTAAAAACAAATCACAAGACAGCGCTTTTAACCTACCAAGAAAATCGCTATTATTTAAATTAGAAATACTCTCAACTTCTAAATGGAGTCTTAAAGAAAGCTCTTTCACTGGGTTAGGTAACACTTTTAACCCTCTTCCTTGAGGCTTATCAGGAACAGTAACTACCAAAACAGGTTTTATACCTTCTCTAACAATTCCCTCAAGAACTTTAGAAGAAAACTGAGAGCTTCCAAAGTACACAATCTTCATCTTAAAACTACCGCTATCTTGTAACTGCCCTTAGGAAATACTTCTACGACCTCCTTTACTTTCTTTCCTAATGTTAGTTTACTTTTTGATTTTGCAATTATAGAATAATAAAACTTTCCTCTCAATCTAAAAGGAAACTCTTGTACTGGCCCAAATACTTCTAAAGAACTATTTTTTAATAAATTATACAGCTGATTAGCTTTTTCTAAAAGTCTATTTCTATTTTTACCACGCACGGTTATCTTAGCAAGATGTTGATAAGGAGGAAGCCGTGCCTCTTTACGTAAATGTACCTCTTTAGTATAAAATGCTTCCAAAGGTTTGTTTACTAACTCCCAGAGATAGTGTTCTAGATTTTCAGATAATACATACACCTTCTCTTTCACTAAGCCTGCTAATCTCTTCAAATATATGTACAGTCTCAAAGTCGTTTCAAAATCTATCCGAGAAAGAAAGTAATCGCTACCGAGGAGAAAAGCTACATCAATATCTTTACCTATTAAAGAAGAAGAATCTAGAATAGAGTAAGTAGCTAAATTCACCAGATGATTAATCTCTTCGGAATAAGAGAATTCCACTTCAGGAAAAGATTGCCTAAGATAGTAAGCTAATCTCTCTATCCCTACTCCCGAGGTAGTTATATATCCAGAATTACAAATTTTACATAGAGAACCTAAGTTCTCTTTATAACTACACCATAAACATTCTCCTCTCTTCTCTCGAAGAGAGTATCTTAAGGGAGTAAAGCATTTTGGACACATATAGATATATCCACATTTTAAACACTTTATGAAGGAAGCAAAACCTTTCCTACTGTAAAGGATTAAAATTCGCTTTTTCTCCTCTAGATGTTTTCTCAGAAGTTCCTTAAGGAGGGGATTAACTATTGTCTTATGTTTGTAGTAATTAAAAGTTTTTGCCCTTACTACCTCTACGTGCTTAAGTTTTCTCTCTCTTCCCTTTAAAGATATCTTTCCCTCCTTTATCATCTTAAAAGTATTAAGCGTAGGATAATCGCCACCCAGAATAAAATCTATATTCTTAAATTTAGAAAGGAGATATGCAATATCAAAAAGATGATAGTAAGGTTTCTCAGGATGAAAATAGTAGGGACTTGCTTCCTCCTCTAAAATTATACAAGAAAGGTTAAGAGGATAATAAAAAAGTGTAGCTCTCATCCCCAAAATGAGTTTATTGCCTCTCTTTAACTTAACCCAAGAAGAAAGAAACTCTTTACTTCTTTGATAACTATGAAGAATAATGAGCTCTTTGGAGAAGAAATTACTTAAAAGTTCCTTTACCTTCTCTACATACTCAAAAGTAGGAAGACATAAAATCACCGAACCTTCCTTCAATTTCTCCTCTATCTTCTTTCTATATAGCTTTACTCTTTCTAAAAAATTTTTACCTCTAATAAAACAGATGTTTTTTTCTTTCCTCCCTCTATGAGGAAAGGCAGAACTAAGGGAATCTGTAGAAGGAATTCTTTTCTTTCTCCGCAGAGGCGGAGGTATCATCATAAAGAGAAGTTCTCCCAAAGAGTAAGGATAATTCTTCTTTAAAAGTTTAGCAAACTTTAAATGCTCCTTACTGATGGTGGGAAAATTATCTATCGCTTCTAAAATCGGCTTCAAATTTCTTACCGAAGAAGTAGAGGTTACTTTTGTAACTAAGCCTACTCTTCTTTTATGGTTAAACTCTACCCATACACGAAATCCTACATCTACCTTACCTCTAGAGATATAATAATCAAATTCTTTATCTACTCCCAAGTTAAATACTACCCTAGCAATTCTTCTCCTCATGAGATATTTTGGTGTAGATGTATTCTTTTATTAGAGAGGAAGCATCTCTAACCAAGAAAGGAAATCTTTCCCTTATCCTTTCTTTATTATCTCTTATATAATAAATCTTTCTTATTAAATCATCTAAGCTTTCTGCAAAAAATCCCCACCCATAGCGAATAGCAAAATCCATATTGTACTTTTCTTGTCCCCATACATAGGAAGAGAAAATTAGAGGAAGTTTTACCTTTATCGCCTCAAACACAGTTAATCCCCCTGGCTTAGTAATTGCGCAAAGACTTACTCTCATAATCTCCCAGATATTTTCATACCACGAATAAGCCTTCACTTCTGGTAAATTCACGTATCTTCTTAAATAGGCTTCTAACCTTCTGTTTTTTCCATAAATTATAAATATAGAGAACTCTTCTTTTAACTTTTCTAAAACTGCTTCTAAGAAAGGTATCTGACCTGTATCACTAGAAAAAAATAGAAGCACTTCTTTATCATTTGAGAAAAATTTCCTCTTCAAAGATTCTCTATCTTCTTCTTTGAAAAATCCCTTCCTCAAAGGAAGCCCACTTACGAATATTTTTTTTCTCTCTACTCCATTCTTCTCCAGAATTTTTCCAGTCTCAGGAAAGGCTACAAAATAGGTATCTATAGCTTTAGCTATCCATAAAGGATGAACATCAAAGTCTGTAACTACAACATAATTCTTTAGGTTTAACCTCCCTCTTTCTTTAGAAGTAGCAATTAAATTGGAAGAGAAAAAATGTGTAGAAATAACTACCTGGGGAGAATGAGAATAAAGAAATTTTAAAAATCTTTTAAAGATAATTAGATGAAACAAGGAAAGTAAATTTCTCATAACAGAAAAAGAGGTAATTTGGAAGATAAAAAACCACAACCACTTTAAGCTCCCACTGACTAATCGGTATCCTTGAGAGTAAATTAGCTTAAATAGGTAAGGTGCGAAATTCAAAACATCGACACAGGAACAATTTAGTGCTTCTCTCAAAGCATAAGCGCATCTTTTATGCCCCTGACCACAGGAAGCGTATACAATTAAAATTTTCTCATTCATAGTGGGAACATAAATAGTAAGAAGCGATGAGGAGATTATCAAAAATGTAATCAGGCTTGAATGGCCACTTCTGTTGATGAGAAATCTTTTCCTTCCCTGAAAGAAGGAGTACAGACTTTATCCCAAAATTTTTGGCAGTTTCTACATCTACCATAGAATCGCCGATAAAAAAGGAAACTGTGGGTCTTAAACCAAAATCTTTTAGAGCTCTTACTAAAAGACCTGTCTTAGGCTTCCTACAAGAACAGTTATCCTGAGGGTGGTGAATACAATAATAGATACCAGTTACTTCCGCATTTCTTCTCTTCATAATCTTTACCATGTTCTTAGTAATTCTATTTAACTGCTTTTCTGAGTAAAGACCTTTACCTACTCCTGCCTGGTTAGAAATTATAAACACTTTAAATCCCTTCTCATTAAACTTAGCAATTGCCTCTATACTGCCAGGGATAAATTCAAACTCTTCCCATCTAGTTACGTAACGAGTATCACCGGGATACTTATTTATCACTCCATCGCGATCTAAAAATACTACTTTCATCTTATCGTAGATTAAAGTTAAATAGCTATCTTACCAAAGAAATATAAAAATTCAATAAACCTTTCCATAAACTCTCCATTGAACTCTATAGTCCTTAAGTAATTTGTTAAAATCTTTTAATTATCCTTAGAAGTTCTCTTACTCCAGTTACCTAAAGTTAATTTATAAATAAGTTCTGCTGAAATTTTTTTAAATTTACCTGGTTTCAACTTTCCCAATTTCAAATTCCCAACCCTTACCCTCTTTAAAGTTAAAACAGGAAAGCCCAATCTCCCTAGAAGCCTACGTAAATGCCTCTTTTTCCCCTCGCAGACTACAACCCTTAGTTTACTACGACACTTATCTCTTTTTACTACTACTGCTGAATTAACTCTTAGAAAATCTCCTCTATCTTTTATACCTTCTTTTAGCTTATCTAAAATATCTTTGGTAATATTTCCTTTTACCCAAAGAAGATACTCTTTCTCTATCTGAAACTTGGGGTGAGTTAACCGGTAGCATAAGTTGCCATCGTTAGTAAGAATGAGAAGACCGGAAGAATCTTTATCTAATCTTCCCACAGGGAAAACTTTTACTTCCTTTTTAGAAAAAAAATCTACCACTTTCTTAGGGGCAAAATTGTCTTTTACTGTGGTAGTTACTCCCTTAGGTTTATGAAAAATGAAATAAACTCGCGGGCGGGGAGTTAACTCTACACCGTTGAACTCTACAGTGTCATTAGAGCTTACTGTAAACCAAGGAGAGTAAACCTTCTTCCCATTAACCAAAACTCTCCCCTCCTTTATTATCTGATCAGCTTTTCTACGGGAACTAACTCCACACCAAGCTAGGAAACGATTGAGACGCATACTTACTTAGTTAGCTCACCATAGACTTTTTCTTTATCTACTTTCGTCACTCTTATCTTTACTATCTCACCTAAAGGGGGCCTCTCCTCTATAAATACTCTTATATAATTTTCTGTATAACCAGAAGTTAAGCCACACCTTCTCCCCTCAGTAACCATATAGAGGGTTCGATGTAAAAACTGCTTTTTATATTGGTAGGAAAACTCTTCAGCCATATCCTTTAATACCCTGTATCTCAACTTAATTTTCTTCTCATCTCTAACTTCACTCTCCTTAAAAATAGTGAATTCCCGAGGAGAAAATCTAAAAATATGCATCCGCATTGGTCTTACTTTTTTCAAAAAATTTAAAGTTCTAGAGAAACTATCGTCATCCTCAGAAGGAAAACCTATCATAATATCACAACTTATAGCTAACAAAGGATTAATCTTACGTACTCTCTCCACAGTATCTAAATAAAAGGCAACTGTTTCCTTCTTATTCATCAGCTTAAGAATACGATCATCCCCACTCTGAAAAGGAAGATGAAGATGAGGACATACCTTTTCATTCTCAAAAAGAGAAAAAAACTCACTATCTAACCCCAAAGGTTCTAAAGAACTAAACCTCATTCTTCTTAAATTTTTAATTTTTAAAATATCTTTACTCAAAGAGGTCAAGTTTTCTTTAAAAGATAAATCTTTTCCATAGAGAGCAATATTAGTTCCGCAGAGAACAATCTCAGGATGTTTCAAAGATAATGTTTCAGCTTCATTCAGAATATCATCTTTAGGACGGGATAAAGGGGCTCCTCTTAAATAAGGAATTTTACAGAAACTACAAAAGTTGTCACAGCCATCTTGGATTTTTAAAAACGCCCGCCTATTAAAAAAAGAAGTTATCTTAAAAGACCATATGCTTTTACTAGAATTTTTTCTACCTAAAATAATATCTACCAAATGTGGCTTCTTCTCTTGAGAAACTATATAATCTGCACCTAACCTCTTTAACCTTTCTCTATTCTCTGGATGAGCAAAACATCCCAAAGCTACCAGTTTGGCGCAAGGTTTTTCTCTCTTTGCTTTTAAGAGTGCTTTTTCTGACTTTCTATCTGCACGGTGAGTTACTGTGCAAGTATTTACTACATAAATATCTGCCTCCTGAGAAGTAACTTCGAATCCTTCCCTTTGAAATTCTTCCATCAAAGCTTGTGTCTCGTACTGATTAACCTTGCATCCTAAAGTAATAAATTTAACTCTCATAGAAGTGATAAATAGTTAATTAACCCTACAGAAAAAATAGCCGAAGTTTCACTTCTTAGAATATTAGGAGATAAACGGAAAAACAAGAAGTTATGTTCCTTTAACTTTTCCAACTCCTGATGAGAAAAATCACCTTCAGGACCAATTATAATAAGAATCTGGGAATACCTTCCTCCTTTAAACATCTCAAAAAGAAGGTCCCCTTTAGGATGTGCAGCCACCTTAAGATCAGCCTTCTCTTTAATAACTGCCTCGAAATCTCTTACTTCTTCAACTTCTGGAAACCATAGCTGGTTAGATTGACGAACTGCTTCTTCTACAATTTTTCTCCACCTTAGGAGTTTAGCTTGAGAAGGGGGGGTTCTAACTATACTTCGTTGAGCAAAAAAAGGCAAAAACTTAAAAATTCCTAGCTCTGTGCACTTTTGAAAAATTAAATCTAACTTTGCTTCTCTCATTAAAGGGAAAGCTAGAATAATACGAGTTGTTGGTTTAGGTTCTTCTCTTACTAATTTAATTTTTCTAATCTCTACACTCTCTTTTCTTATCTCTGTCAATGTATAAAGATATTCTCTTCCTTGTCCATCGAATATAAATAGAGGCCTTCCTTCGTTTAAGCGAAGAACTTCCTTTATTTTATGGAGAATTTCCTTCTCCTGGATAGAAACATATTCCTTTATTTTCTGTGGAGGAAAATAAAGTCTTACTCGGGACATTTAAGTTTACTTTAAATTTACTTCATTAACTCAGACTCAGAGAATACCAAAGCAGTAAATTTGTAGATGGTAACATCTTTATCCTTGTAAGCCTGGGGAGGTAACCCTGCCTTAAGACAGAGATGCTGAAGAAAGGTAATTCTATCCCAATTATATTCTAAAGGTACCTGAGGCAAGAGAAGTCCAGAGTATAATCCCTTCCTAATCATAAGTCCGTCTCTACCTACTTGAATTTCATCTAAACTCTCTACTTTCTCAAAAGGAGAAAGCACAGAGATCTCAATCTCTATATCTTTCAATTCTTCCCAACGCACAGGAGGAAAGCGAGGGTCTCCAGTAGCTGACTCAATTGCTATCTTAGAAACTGCTTCATAAAGAGGAGTATCAGCAACAATTCTTCCAATACAACCACGTAAATCTCCTTTTTTCTTTAAAGTAACAAACACCCCTCTTTTTTCTTTTAACCTGGGAGAATCCACTTCAAATTTAGGGAGCTTTCCTTCCTTCAAATAACTCTCCAAAGTAGCTCTAGCTATCTTAAGCAAAGTGACTTTTTCGTCTTTAGTTAATTGGTAGTCAGACATTGCATCCTCCTTATTTTTTTTATAGATAACAGCACTCAAATATCCCACTACCCTTTCTTTACCTAAAGAAGGGTAGGTATCTCCAGAGTTAGCGTACTTTAAAATTTTAACTTCTGCCCCTACTTTATTAGCATAGATAAGGAAAGAAATCAATGGATAAATTCCACAAGCCCTCTGCTCATTTAGCTGTAACGAAAGCCAAAGCCGAGTAGCATCCTTTCTTTCTATATAACTTATAGTCTCTCTATCAATCTTTACCGCTTCCTGGTAAGGGTGGTAGTGGGATAAATCCGTTGAAACTACTATAAGAATTCTCTTTTTGCAAGAAGCCTCCATTAATCTGGTAGCAAATCTTTCTAAATCTTGATATAGTACTTTCCCGAAAAGAACAGGCACTATTTTGAAATCTTTTAACACTCTCATAAGAAAAGGTAGTTGCACCTCTAAACAATGTTCGTGAAAAAAATATTTTTTTTCAAAACTCACACACTCCAAAGTAGAAAGTTCTCTAGCTAAGGCCTCATCTATCTTTATAACTCCTAAAGGAGTAGAAAAAGCTCCTTTCTCCCAGATAGCCATACCTTTAAACAGATAATGGTGGGAAGGGCCAAGGAGAACCACGCTATCAAATTTTTTACCTTCTAAAATCTTATAACTAAATCCAGCAACTTCTCCGGAAAAAACATATCCTGCATGAGGAGAAATTATCCCTAAAACTTCCCCTTCAACTGAAGAGGAAGCCATATTTAGATAAAAATCCACCTGCTTAGCTAATTCCTTCTCATCTTTAGGGTAGAAAGAGCCAGCAAATTCGTAATCCTTAATTATTTGAGAATAAGCAGAAAAGGAAACAATTAATCCTACAAAGAAACCCACTATTTTTACCATAGTAAGTAATCTCCTACCTCAGAAAAGTTTTCAACCATCCCTGGATTAGGTATATTTTTCTTTAAATGGAGTCGACCGGATTCGAACCGGCGCCCTCCTGCATGCGAAGCAGGCGTTCTCCCCGCTGAACTACGACCCCATCTCTTCTCTATTTTAGCTTCTATTTTAAAGAGATAACCTATCTTTAAAGTCTCTTTTCCAAGGACTATTAAAATTATATATTAGCACTAAAACAGGTCAAGTCAATTCGCTGAATGGACTAAAGAGAGAAAACTAATGGGCGAGGTAATACTTATCTGGGGATTATTAGCATAATCCACCTGGGTGTTGTCAGGAGTATAACGGAGAACGAAATTATTGATACTAACACGACTGCCTGATACACTAAAGTCGAAACTGACTACTCGTGATGAGAGAACCTCTCTA
>QNCE01000005.1 GCA_003644405.1 Candidatus Omnitrophota bacterium
GTATCCTGGTACATCCAATTAGATAATGTTCCTTCATCGGGAGATTCTCCTACTTTTGTAGGAGCATAAGTTATTCCTTTTATCATAAATGGCGTATTCTCTACTAATAACTGCCAATCGCCACTTTGATATCTTACCAGTTTTACCTTCCCTTTACCTTGAATCTTTACAGGTTTACCTAACCTCCTCTTTTTAAAACAAGCCAATCTATCTTTTAGAGATTTTGGTACTAGCCTCCCGGGGTTAACAATGAAGATATCATCTCTTACATTGTTGTTAGTCCCATTTTTAACTTTTATATACACACCTTCTAATTTCAAATTTAACTCTGGATATTCTTTAAGAAGAGACTTTATCCGATAGAGAGCAACTTTTCCTACATACCAAGGAGTATTCCAATAAGTCCATCCTATAGTTTTAGGAAAGTGAACTAATACTGCATAATAAGCCTTTATTGCTTGCTTTATGAGCCCACTTTTCTCTAAAATCTCTCCAATATAAAACTGCTTCACTCCTTGAGGTTCAGGAGCGATACACCATTTGTAAAAAGCTAGTGAAAGATCACGAGAATTAAGGATTTTCCAGTGGTCAATTTTAGAGAGTTTTTTTCTCACCTTTACAAAATTAGGGTCAAATTTTACAGAGGTAGTATTAGGGTATATTCCCTCTCCTACCGCTTTAGCCAGTCCTATAGGATCGTTAACAACATAGGTATACTCAGAAGTTCCTAAGTTTTTGAACTCTCCATATCGGGAATAATCAACAGGAAACTCCTCCCCCTCATCGTGTAAACTCACCTTAGTTATAACAACCTCTTTTTCTTCTTCCACCTCCTCTATAACTCCCTTCTCTAACTTCTTTAAAGTAATCTCTGCTTTCTCTCTAATAGACCAGAACCACCCCCGAGGATCCCAGGCAGAAGCAAAGGGATACTTTTCTATAACTTCTTTGAAGACTTTCTTTGCTTCTTCTATTTTTCCCTCACGCATTAAAGCCTCTCCTCTTATAAAGTAACAGGTAGCTACGTCATTCATAATCTGGTAACTACCTTCTTTACCCTGGGGAGGGAAATCATTCAATTGTTGGGCTAAACTATCTGCTTGAGGACCATACTTTTTAATGCACTCCTCAGTAAGTCTGTAAACCTCACTAAAATTTCTTTTCCCTAACTGAGCCCAAGCTTTACTTACGTATTGGGAAGACTCTTGAGTGTTTCCATAAGTATAGCAAGAAAAGAAAGAAAATAAAGAAAAAAGAAAGATAACTTTTAATTGTAGAAAACTTCGCAATTTATACTTCATCCTACCATTGCTCCCGCAGTAAGACCTTTAATAAACTGTCTCTGAAGTCTTAAATAGAGGATAATTATAGGTAAGGCAGCTACTGTTAAAGCAGAAGCAATTAAGGTGTGCTGAGTAACCATCCGATTAGAAAATTCCATTAATCCTACTTGTAGAGGCATTAGCTCTTCAGCAGTAAACATAAGGGAAGCTAATACAAACTCATTCCATACGTTCAAAGCGTTAAATATTATCACTACTCCTAATGCAGGAGCCACCAAAGGTAAACCAACGTTCCACCAAATCCTGAGCTTGTTACATCCATCAATCCGTGCAGCATCTTCTAAATCCTTAGGGAGCTGGTCAAAAAAAGTCTTAAGAAGGTAGATACTTAAAGAAAGGCCCATGTTGGTCATCGCCAAGACATAACCTGTTCTATTTACTAGATGAAACTTATTTAATAGGACGTATACAGGAACAAAACCTGCAGGAAGGGGAATCATCATTGCTGCCAGAAACATATAGAATATAACATTCCTACCAGGAAAGTGTAAGCGGGAAAAAGCATAAGCAGCAAGGGAGGAAATAATCACAATAAAACACACAGTAACAAAAGTGTAAAAGACACTATTTAAAAAGTAACGCCAAAACCCCTCTTTGAATATCACTTCTTTATAGTTAGTTAAGTTTAAACTTAGAGGGGGTCTTAACCCATAGTCCCGAGTTTTTCTCCATATCTTCAAAATTTTATCTTTATCTTCTATTTTAAGCTGAGTCAACTTTACTCTTAGCATATCTTCGCTGGAAACATTCCAAATTAGAAACTTAGGATTAAATTTAGCCTCCTTTGCTATTTTACTTGTAAGCAATTTTTCTAACTGTTGAGGAGAAAATACTTTTTTTGCTACATAACCGTTATCAAACTCTTCCTGACTCTTAAAGGAAACGTTAATCATCCAGAAAAAAGGAAGAAGGCAACTTAACGCTACACTCATAAGGAAGGTATGAAGAATTACTAAAATAATTATCTTCTTAACTCGGTAATACCCCATATTTCTCTCTAATTTTCTTAGATATAAAAAACATCCCAAATGAAACTACTATTAAAATTAATCCCAGAATCACTCCCTCGCCACAAGCTAACCCTACTAACCTAAACCTTAAATGATTATAAATCCTCATAACAGGAACTTCAGTTAATCCTCCCGCCCCTCCAGTTAAAGCAAGAATCATAGCAAAAGCTTGCATTGTCCCTAAAATAGTAAGTACCAGTACTAAAGCAATTACTGGAGTAAGTAAGGGTAAAGTAATTTTTCTAAAAACCTGCCAAGCACTCGCCCCATCTATGTGCGCAGCCTCATAGAGTTGTTGGGGGATGTTTTGAAGACCTGCTAAGAAGATTACAAATGCCCACCCAAATCCTTTCCAACAGTGAACCAAAGCAGTAACTAATCTTACGTGTTGAGTTCCTAACCAGTCTTGAGCAAGAAATCCTAAACCTAAATTGGTTATCCAGCGATTGAATATATCTCTACCCAAAGGTTCAGAACTCAAAAGTTGCTTCATAAGCAAACCAATTATAATTTCTGAAAGAATAGGTAACATAAAAAATACTACTCGGTAAAATTTATTCATCCTTATGACCCTATCTACTCCTAAGGCAAGCATAAATGCTAAAATATTCTGAAAAGTTAAAGCCCAGAAGGTAATAAAAGCACCATTGTACATTGACGACCACCACTCTTTATCAGTGAGGACCTCACGAAAGTTACTGAAACCAATGAATTTTGGCGTAGAGATAAAATCGTAATCTTGAAAGCTAAGAATGAAAGTATAGAAAAAAGGATAGATGTAGAAAATGGAAAATATAACAAGAGCTGGAAGAATAAAAGAAAAATTCTGAAATCTATCCCAAGATGACCTACTCATCTTCGTAACAATCTCTCCTTAGTAGATTGAATATCCTCAGCGACCTCAAGAGGAGTCTTTAGCCCCATAACGATCTGCTGGAGACCTCGATTCATTACTTCGATAACTCGGGAATCTTCGTTGTAGGGCCAAACATCAGGGTGAGTAAGAAAAGAGAAACTCTCTGTGAGACTCTTAAGCACAGGAGGTAAACTATCCTCACATCCCCTAATTGCAGGAAGATTATTGGTTGCTTCGATTAGGAACTTCTGCTGTTCTGGTAAGGTAAGCCACTTTAGAAACTCAACTGCTTTATCTTTATAAGGAGAGTAAGCGTTAATCATAAAAGAAGAACCCGCCCCTCCCCACACTTTAATAGGAAAATTTGAAGAAACTCGAGGAAGAGGAAAAAAGGCATACTCCAACTTAGGATTTAACTGTTTATAAACGTTAACTGCCCAACTCCCATTAAAAGAAAAAACAGCTTTACTTTTAGCAAAAGCATCCTCAGCTTCTTTATTAGTCATTGTAGTTATATTAGGAGCTAAAATCCCTGATTCTCTCAGTTTAGCAAACAAAGAAAAAACTTCTATCCAATCCTTATCTGTATAGGGAACATCTCCTTTTAATGTTTTTAAAAACTTCTCTTCTCCCATTAAATTTATTGCCCACTCTGTAGCTAAAGCGTTTAGAAGCCATGATTCTGCCCATCCACATATAAATCCATCAATGCCTAATTTCCTCTTTACCTGCTGAGCATAACTTATAAAATCATCGAAACTTCTTGGGGGAGATTGAGGGTTTAAGTCTGCTTCCTGAAATAGATTTTTGTTATAGAGGAATTGTAAAACAGTGGTATCTATAGGAACACCGTAAATGCCAGGGGAAACCTCATAGGTATTGTCAGGAGGAAAACTAACTATTTTTAAAGTCTGGGGATAGAATTTGCTCATCCAAATGTTTCCATCTTCTTTCATAAAAGGGGTTAGGTCTAAAATATGCCCTGCTTTTACAAAAGAAGCTAACATTCTCTTTTCTCCCAGAACACCAAACATATCAGGAAGATTTCCTGCACGAGCAGCAGCAATCACCTTCTGAGAGTAAATATCCGGAGGAAAGAACAATTTAAAATCTACCTTC
This sequence comes from Candidatus Omnitrophota bacterium, assembly GCA_003644405.1. Lineage (GTDB taxonomy): Bacteria > Omnitrophota > Gorgyraeia > Duberdicusellales > 4484-171 > B7-G16. The sequence goes on from QNCE01000005.1 coordinate 4,329, forward strand.
ACCCCTGTCTCAGATTCATACTTTTCAGCTAAGGTTTGAAAGGCAGCCTGACGGTCAACCATCCAATGCCAGATAACTAGATGGGAAGCCTTTTCTCTTTTTGTGCAACTTCCTGTAACAGAAACTAATATGAAAAAAAGAATAACTTTTAGCATCCTTTTAACGTACATAACTTACCTCCTTATTGAGAGTTTAATTTAACATATTTTGCATTAATTTGCAATAAGATCTCTAAGTAAATTAATTTAACCTAATAACTTAGAGAAGAGAAGGAATTGGGGATTATCGACTTCTATCCCTATCCGCCAGCAATCCCTATCTAACTCCTTATACCAAACTACTCTTCCTTCCAAATCTATTTTTTTTCTTGCCTCAGAAGATAAGATACTTAACTCCACTCTCTCTTTGTAAGGAAGAGGTCTATCTAAAATTACCCCTATTCCCTTTGCGCTTAAGTCGTAACTTTTGCCCTCAATAAGGTAATCTAAGAATTTAACTTTCAGAGGAAGTTCCTTTCTAATACGGTGAAAAAGACGCCTATCTTCTTTCACTTTTTCCTCCTTGATATACTACCTTTAAAAATTTTCTTTTTCCTACTTTTAGTATTAATCCTTGCGGAGGGATCTCTAATACTCTATCCTGCAAGGGTGTATCTTTTTCTTTCTCTCTTACTCCCTTTTGCAAAAGGAGACGACGCGCCTGATTTCGTGAGGGAACAAGCTTGCTATTATAAAGGAGTTCTATTAAATCTACTTTCTTTTCAGAAACAGTAAATAGCGGTAGGTCCTTGGGGGTTTCTTTGCGAGAGAAAATCCTTTCAAACTCCTCCTTAGCTTTTTTAGCTAGTGAAGGAGAATGATACTCAGAAACAATTTTCTCTGCTAAAAGGAGCTTAGCTTCTTTGGGATGCATTTTCTTTACTTTTTCTATATCAAGATCAGTTAGAAGTCTAAAATATTCCCCCATAGTAACATCGGAGATACTCATTATCTTCCCAAACATCTGAAAAGGTTCCTCAGTTATTCCTACATAGTTACCTAGGGACTTAGACATCTTATTTTTGCCGTCTAGACCCAATAAGAGAGGCATAGTTACCACTACCTGAGGACTCTGGCCTATAGAGTCCTGAATATGTCTTCCTACGATTAAATTAAATTTCTGATCTGTGCCTCCAAACTCTATATCTGCTTTTACCTTTACCGAATCATAACCCTGAATAAGAGGATAAATAAATTCTAAAATAGAAAGGGGTTTATTCTCTTTTAGCCTTTGAGAAAAATCATCCCTCTCCAACATCCTCGCTACCGTATAGGAAGAAAGAAGAGGAAAAAATTGAGATAAATTTAAGTTTCTATACCAACTGCTATTAAATATTACTTTAGTCCTTCTACGGTGGAGAATTTTAAATGCCTGCTCAGTATAAGTTTTAGCATTATCTTTTATCTCCTTAATAGTAAGAACAGGCCTTAGCCCCTTTCTTCCTGAAGGATCCCCTATCTGGGCAGTAAAATCCCCTACAATAAAGTAAACGTGGTGGCCTAAATCTTGGAGTTTTCTTAACTTTTTTAAAAGTACAGTGTGACCTAAATGTAAATCTTTAGCAGTGGGGTCAAAACCAATTTTTAACCTTAAGGGATTTTGAGATTTAATTGAATAAGTAACTTTTTTTACTAATTCCTCTTCGGAGATTACATCTACAGCATTTTCTTTTATAATTTTAAGGTGCTCAGCTACTTTCTTCTTCATCTACTTTTGCAGAAAGGCCAATTTTAGCTGAGGTAGGGTCTATCTTTATTACCTTAACTTTAAGTTTCTCTTGGGGATTAAGAGAATTCATCTTCTCCCTATCAATTTCTCCAGAAAAAACCAACCCTTCTAATTCCTCCTCTAGCTTAACGAATACCCCGAAGTTAGTAACTTTAACTACTTCTGCCTCTATTACCTTACCTAAGGGATAACGTTGTAAAATTTGTGGCCAAGGGTCAGGAGTAAGTTGTTTTCTTCCCAAGATTACCCTTCGATTACTTCTATCTAATCCTAACACTTTAAAATCGTAGGTATGTCCTTTCCTTAACACTTCATTTGCCTTTAAAAATCGTCTAGTCCAAGAAAGATCTTCATTATATATTATACCTTCTAAGCCATTTTCTAACTCTATATAAGCGCAACCTTCGGCAAATCCAGTGACTCTTCCTTTCACTTGGGAATCAATAGTAACAAGGTTTTCAATATCCTCCCAAGGATCTCTCTCTAGTTGTCTTATACTTAAAGAAATCTTTCTATTAGAAGAATCCACGCCTATCACTTTTACTTCTATAACATCTCCTATAGCAAAAGTTTCATTGAGATTAATAAACTTTTTTATCCAAGAAATCTCACTAACATGAACAAGCCCCTCAATACCCTTCTCTAGCTCTACGAAAATACCATAGTTTTGAATATTCACAATTTTACCTTTTACTATGAAACCTACAGGATACTTTTTCTCAATTTCTAACCAAGGGTCTGGCATAGTTTGTTTAAGCCCTAAGGAAATTTTGCCTTTTTCACGGTCAAAGTCCAAAACCATTACTTGAATCTCATCTCCCACTGCTACTACTTCGCTGGGATGGGAAATTTTTTTCCAACTCATATCAGCAATATGTAAAAGTCCATCCACCCCTCCTAAGTCTATAAACGCTCCAAAGTTGGTAATACTCTTCACCTTACCCTTATATATCTGGCCTACTTTGAGAGTATCCCATAGTTTCTTTCTTGCTATCTCTCTTTCTACTTTTAAAGCATCTTTACGAGAAAGGATAAGGTTACTTTTTGACTTACTCAATTTAATTATTTGAAAGTAGAATTTCTCACCAATTACTCCATCCTCCTTCCCTCGAAAAGCAGAAAGACTCTGAGGTAAAAATCCATCTATACCAAAAACTTTTACGATGTAGCCACCTTTTACTCTCTTAGATACTATCCCCTCTACAAGGTCTCCCTCCTGATATTCTTTTAAAAGCTTTTCCCAGCCTCGAGCTTCTTTTGCTTTCTTATAGGAAAGAACGATTTTACCTTCCTCATCTTCCACGCTTTCTACATAAACTTCTACCTTTTCCAATTTTTCTAAATCTTCAATGTCATCAAACTCCTCACGCAGAATTATACCCTCAGACTTATACCCTACATCTACTATAACTTCTCTAGGAGTTAAGGCGACAATCCTCCCTTCTACAATCTCTCCTTCTTTAAGCTCTTTAATCGAGTTAAAGTAAGCATTTTCTAATTCCAATGATTTACCTTCCACGCTCATCTACCTCCTTCGTAGAAAATTTTTAAAATTATCTCCTAATTAACATTTTTTGTCAATGAAAAACTAAATCTTTATCTTTTCTAAAACTTTAAGAGATATTTTTTGATAATCATCGTTTTCCTCTAAATTATTCACTCTATCAAAAAAAACTTTTATCTTTTTGAATCTTACCATCCTTGCTCCTTTTGGTAAAGCTTTATCTGTCCCGTATATTCTTGCTGTAATTATAGAAACATGTGTTCTTTTGAATAAAAACCCTACTCCTGGTTTAGTTTCCATAAGTTGCCCTCTTGTGCCTTGAGGAAAGATAACCAAAGGATAATTATTCTTAATAATTTTTAGAGCAGCGCGCATCGCACTTATATCTGGCTTTCCCCTCTTTAAAGGCACAGCGCCTAGTTTTTTTATAAAGAAAGAAAATAACTTATTAGTAAAAAGATTATCCCTTGCTAAAAAATATAACCTCCGGGGAGATGCTAAACCTAATACCACAGGGTCTAAGAAACTTAAATGATTGGAGGCTAAGATAAATCCTCCCTCTTTAGGAATTTTTTCTTTACCTCTTACCTCTATACGAAAGAATAGCTTAAACAATAGAATGGCTAATGGCTTAAGTATCCTATAAAGCATGGATTAGACGTGTACCTAATTTTATTAATTCGTCTCTTTCTTTCTTAGTTTTTGCTTCAGCATAGATTCTTACTATTGGCTCAGTTCCTGACTTTCTAAACATAAGCCAGCTATCTTTAGTAATAAGTTTTATCCCATCCAGGCGATTAACTCTCTCAACCCTTTTCCCTAATAGTTTAGAAGGTATCTTTAACTTCTCCATACTTTTAGCTAACTTTCCTAACGATACAGACACTCGGGTATAGTACCACCTTCCATACCTTTTGCGGAGCTCTTTTATTAGGGAATCTAAAGATTTTCCTTCGTAAGCTATCATTTCTAGGACCATAAGGAAAGAGGCAGTCCCATCTCTTTCCGGTATATATCCTTTAAAACCTATTCCTCCTGCTTCTTCTCCCCCTATACAAATTAAATTCTCCTTAAAGAGATTAGAGATAAACTTAAATCCTACAGGGGTTTCAAAGCAGTTTACTCCTAAAGATAAAGCTACCTCATCTATTAAGTTACTTCCTACGACGGTTTTACCTATACCTCCCACTTCCCTTCTATTTTTTATCATATGAATTGCTAAAAGAGGTAGGATGAGTTGAGCATTTATAAAATTTCCCTTACTATCTACCAAAGCAATTCTATCACCATCCCCATCTAAAGCCACTCCTAAATTATAATCTTCCTTTTTTACTCTTTTAATCAACTCCTTTAAATTATTCTCTACAGGTTCAGGATGAATCCCCCCAAAGGAAGGATTAAATTCCTTATGAAGGTAATCTATTGCTAAGGAAGAAGAAGAAATTACTTCTTGAGTAAAACTATTACCTGCTCCATACATTAAATCAATTAGGATTTTAAATCTCAACTTACTTATTCTCTTGATGTCGAAAAAACTCTTAAGAAACTCCTTATAGTTTAGTGTGAAATCTTTCACTTTTAGAATACCTTTTTTCTCTGCCTCTCTTAAAGAAATTGTCTTAGGTTTACTCCGATATAAAAACTTCTCTATTCTATCAGTTAAAGATTTATCTGCTGCTCCTCCGTCTTTAGTTTTTATCTTTACACCATTAAATTTATAGGGATTATGCGAAGCAGTAATCATGATCCCTAAATCGTAACCACTATAGCGAGCATTAAAACTTACTACAGGTGTAGGGATGCTTTCTTTAGAAATATCTACCTTTATCCCATTCCCTGCTAAGGTCAACCCACTAGCAAGGGCAAATTCCTTAGAGAGAAATCTTGTGTCGTAGCCAATTATAACTTTCTTCGGTTTTTTAATCTCTTTTTTAAGATAATCGGCAACCGCTTGAGAGACTACTCTTACATTATGAAAAGTAAAATCCTCCCCAATAACTGCTCGCCAACCATCGGTACCAAATTTTATCATTCTACCCCCTTTTCCTTAAAAGATAACTAAAAGCATGTCCTTAAACTTTCTATTTCCTTCAAGAAACTATCTTTCTCAACTCCCTCTTATACACATCTTATCCTCCTGTGAAAGAAAGCTCTGGATAGATAAGGAATAAACATCCTCTAATAACTGTATAAAAGACCACCTTTTTCTTGTATATTCATTTCTTTTTAGTGCTAATCTCTTTTATCAAAGAGTAGATAGTATTGAGGCTATTTATGGTAGGAATTTTGTCTTCCGGAATAACAATCTTATACTTTTTTTCGATGCTAGCAACAATTTCCAAAGCCATCATGCTATCTATACCTAAGTCCTCAACAAATCGTGCATCATCTTTTATCTGATTTTGGGGAATCTCTGCTATCTCAGAAATTAACTTTTTAATTTCTTTCTTCATCTTCTCTAGATTAATCTTCTGGGGCATCATCACACCTCCTTTTATTATTTACAATTAAAGATAGAGTTTTCTTTTCACTATATAATCAAAAACTTTAGGAAGAAGAAGATATCTTACACACCACCCCCTCTTAATCCAATCTCTTATCAGAGAAGAAGAAATACCTATCTCTAAAATATCTACCGGAATAAACTTGTTATTATCCTCCAAGGGAAACTCTTTTCTCTTTCCAACTACCACCTTAGCAAGCTTCATTATTTCTTGGTAATCCTTCCAGGTATTAAAATCTTTTGCTAAGTCAGAACCAATTATAAGGTAAAATTCATAAGAAGGGAAAATTTTTCTTAACTCTCTAAGAGTATCCACAGTATAAGAGACACCACCTCTTTTTATCTCGCAATCTAGGAGAGAAAAATTTTTGTTACCTTCTATAGAAAGCTTAACCATTTTTAGACGATGCTTTGCTTCTATTAAGCTCGCATTTTTATGAGGAGGAATATTTGCAGGGATAAAAAGTATCTTGTCTAAATTTAACTTATTTAGAACTTCTTGAGCCAAAATGATGTGACCAATATGAGGAGGGTTAAATGTGCCTCCCAAAATTCCTACTCTTTTTATTTTTTCCATCTTCAGTTCACTCTCGAATTTGGCCATCTCCATATACTATGTACTTATAAGTAGTAAGTTCTTCTAGTCCCATGGGTCCGCGTGCATGGAGTTTATCGGTAGAGATACCAATTTCTGCTCCTAATCCAAATTGATAGCCATCACTGAAGCGAGTAGAAATATTAACAAAACAACAGGCGGAATCTACTTCCTCAACGAATTTCCGGGCATTATTAACATTTTCTGTAATAATAGTATCGGTATGATGAGAGCCATAAAAATTTATATGTTCTATTGCCTTATCAATATCTTCTACTACTTTTATTGAGACTACTAAATCTAAATACTCTGTGAACCAATCAATCTCCTTAGCTAACTTTATTCCTCTTAGAATCTTTTTGGTCATAAAGTCTCCTCTTATCTCAACATTATACTTATCTAGCTCTTTTTTTAACTTAGGTAGAAATTTTTTAGCTACATTTTTATGGACAAGGATTGTTTCTACTGCATTGCACACCGAAGGACGCTGGACTTTAGCATTAAGGCATACTTTTAAAGCCTTACTTATATCAGCAAAGGCATCGACAAAGATATGACATACACCTTTGTAATGTTTTATAACTGGGATAGAAGAATCTTGAGTGACCTTTCTAATTAAAGCTTCTCCACCTCGGGGAATAACTAAATCAATATAGGCACTCTCCTTAAGAAGGTAATCTACGAGTTTATGTTCGGTTCTTTGGATTAAAAAGAAAGGAGAGAAACCTATACCTAATGAGTTAACTGCTTTAAGAAGAACCTTAAAGATAGCTTTATTAGAATTTATAGCATCCTTTCCGCCTCTTAGAATAGCAACATTGGACGATTTAAAACATAACCCTATACAATCGCTAGTGACGTTAGGTCTTGCCTCATAGATTATAAGAATTACTCCTACAGGAACCCTTACTTTTTGGATAAATAAACCATTGGGTCTCTTCCAACCATCGATTACCCTCCCTATAGGATCAGGTAAGTTAGTAAGTTCTTTTAAAGACTCACTCATCTCTTCCAATCGTTTGGGCGTAAGTGTTAAGCGATCAATAAAACTTTGCTTGAGCCCATTTCTCTTTGCAATGCGAACATCTTTTTCATTTTCTTTAAGAATAAAATCTTTACTCTCCAATAAGAGCTTTGCCATGGTAAGGAGAGCTTTATCTTTCAGTTTTGAGCTAATGGTAGATAGTAAGTAACTGTTTTTCTTTGCTTCTTTTACTATTCTTCTTACATAATCCTTCACCAATTTACCCCCTCTTAACAAAATTATCTCTATGGTTAACTTCTCTATCTAGACGCTTACCTTTTGCCTGCATAAGCTCTGTAGAGTTATACTCCACTAACCCACACCCCAAAACTTTACCTTGACTATCTAAAACTTCTACTGCATCTTTCTTAGAAAACTCTCCCTCAACTTTAACAATCCCACAGGAAAGAAGGCTTTTCCCTCGATAAAGAATTGCTTCTTTTGCTCCTTCATCTACATAAAGCTTACCTTTAATTTTCTTACCAAAAGCTATCCACCGTCTCTTTGCTCTTTCAATTTCTCTCTTAGGTAAAAATAAGGTGCCTATCGACTCTCCTTTTACTGCTTTAGAAATTACTTTAGGGGTTCTACCGTTAGCTATTATTACTCTTATCCCTGCTTGAGTAGCGATTTTAGCTGCTTTAAGTTTGCTACCCATACCTCCTGCAGTAAGAGGGGAAATTCTTTTTTTAACCAACTTCATAATTTGATCATCAATATTCTCTACTGTTTTCACCACCTCTTTACCACAGAAAAGACCTTCGACATCAGAAAGAATGAGTAAAAGTTCCGCTCTAATTAGGTCACTTACCAAAGCGCTTAAGGTATCGTTATCTCCAAACTTAATCTCCTCGGTAGAAACAGCATCATTCTCATTAATAATAGGAACTATTCCTAAGTTGAGAAGTCTCTCTATAGTATGCCGAGCATTTAGATATCGAACTCTATCGTTGAAATCATCCCAAGTAAGAAGAACCTGGGCACATAGCTTCCTATGTCTTTTAAATCTATAAGCATAGACATTCATAAGAACCACCTGACCTAAGCTAGCGTAAGCCTGAAGTAACTTTATATCGGAAGGCTTCTTTTTATAACCTAATAGGCTCATTCCGGAAACAATAGCTCCTGAACTTACCAGTACTGATTTTACATTCTTTCTATCTAAGTCTACAATTTCTTTTACTATGTTACTTACTAGACGAGAATCTATCTTTCCTTGGGGAGCCAATACACTAGTACCTACCTTTATTACTATCCTTTTAGTTAGCGGATAATGCTTCATAAAGTCTTTCTTTTAATTTGTCTATCCCCCACCCTTTCTTAGCAGAGATGGGCAAAAATCCTCTTATTTTAAAATCTCTATTTATTTTATCAATTTTGTTCAGTAAGTAAAAAAATTTTTTATCTCTATAACGAGGCTCAAATTTAACTACCCTTTCTCTTACAGCTTCTACCTCTTTCTTACCATCTTTAAAATTATCAGTAACTATCAAAATAAGCTTTACTCTAAATAGATGTTTTAAGAAATCTTCTCCCTCACCACTGGTTAACTTCTTTTTTAAAGGAGGGGTATCTAGAATGGTAAATTGCCTAAACTTATATTCCCAAACACCCCATTGACAATGCACCGTGGTAAATGGCCAATCACCTACTTTAAACTCCTTGCCGCTTAAGGAGTTTAACAGAGAAGTCTTACCTACGTTAGGGAAACCTAATATCGCTATATCCGAAGGTATTCTGTAATCTAAAATTAACTCTCTCTGTTGACCTTCTTTACCCTCCTCAGCGCTTTTTCTTTTGTAATTGCCTTTCCCTGGTTTACCTCCTCGCACAGCTAGAAAAGTTGCTGAAGAAGAAGCTAAATCAGCAACTATTCTTCCCTGGGTATCTTTTATCAGGGTCCCCAGAGGAACATCTATAAAAAGTGGTGGTGCATCTTTACCTTTTTTAAGAGAGGAGGAACCTCTCTCTCCATCTTGAGCAACAAATTTCCTTCTATACTTAAACTTACTCAAATCATAAAGATTTAAATTCACTTTGAAGATGATATCCCCTCCTTTACCACCATCACCTCCATTGCCAACTAACTTATTCCTATATCTTGCAAAAGAGAAACCACCCCCACCACCTTTACCTGCTTTAAGATGGACTCTTATGAAATCAACAATCACTCTTTTTTCTCTACTATTTGAGAGATTTTAAGGCGGGATAAAATTTGGCGGTGACCTCTTTTCCTTCGATATTTTTTTCTTCTCTTATATTTGAAAATAACAACTTTTTCTCCCTTTTTTTCTTCCAGAATCTCGGCAGTAACTTTTACATCATTAAGATAGGGAGCCCCTACTTTTACTTCCTTATCCTTACAGAAAAGTAAAACCTTATCTAAAGTAATAGGGGAATCCTTCTTTATTCTCTCTACCTCTAAAATATCCCCTTCTTTTACTTTATACTGTTTACCCCCTATCTCTACTACTGCCCACATAGTTAATAAATCCTAACATAAAAAGGAGTTTAGTCAAGAGATTAATAGACTAAGAAATTTTGAGAAATAAAAACTTAAGAATTTTACATTCTTTCTTAGTAAGATGAGTTCTCTTCAGTAATCCGACAAGTATCTTACTAATAGAGGTAGCTACCTCTTTAGAAAATTTCCTTGTTAGGGTAGCGTTAATAAAATCGAAAAGGGCCTGGATATCTTTCCTTTCTGCTAAATTTAGATAGGGTCGAGAAAAGGTATCCTCAAGAAAGCGAAAAATCTCATAGCACACAATACCCACACTAAAAGCTAAATTATAAGAAGGGAAACTTTTATTTGCAGAGATATAGAAGATACTATCAGCAAATTCAAGTTCTTGACAAGATAACCCAAAATTCTCTTTGCCAAATAGAATAGCTATCCTTTTAGAAGAAGCTAAACAAACGAGTTGAGGTAATATATAGTTAAAGTTATAGATAACCTTAAACTCTCTCCTCCGACGAGTAGTAGCGAAAATGAAATGATAACTATCTTTTATCTCCTCTAATCTATTATAGATTTTAGCTTTCTCTAAGATGTCTCTTGCTCTTTTAGCTACTTCAAAAGATTTATTAGTGAGGTTAGGATTTATAAGAATGAGATTGGAGAAGGAAGTATTTTTAAGAATGCGAGCACTTAAACCTATATTTTCAGGAACCTGAGGAGAAACTAAAACAATATGGATATTTTTAAATACTTTGTCTCTATCTAAAGTTAACTTGGACACCTTTCTCTTTCAAGAAGTTAAATAACTTCTCTAACTCTTTCTCTTCTCCTTCAATTCTTACGATTGCCCATCCCATCTCCGTAGAAAAAGAAGCCTCTACAATATTAGGAATGACATCAAAATTCTTGATAATGTAGTAAAAGATAGGTTCGTCCTTAAATTCCCCAGGGATAGTTAACTCTACTTCCTTAGTCACCATCTCTCCTCCTTTCTAAAGATAATTATTTTATCAAAAAAATCAAAATGAAGAAAATTTTATTTAGAGATATCAAAGTAATCCAATTTCTAAATTCAACAAACCCACCGAATCTGCCAGCAAGAAACAAAGAAGAAAGTCTCCTCCTATCACTAACTAACCCAAAGAATGGCTAACCCTAAAACTAAAAATAAAACTGCCATACTTAACTTTACTCCCCCCAAGTTTTTCTTAAGAAACTTGTTAAACTCCTGAGAGGAAACGCCAAAAAAAGAAAGTAAAAATATTACAATTAAGGGGGCAATAAAGGCAAGATTGTAAATAAGAAGGTAAACAAAAGCTTTCAACCTCAAGGTAGAGGTTTTAAGGATAAAAAATATGGTAGGAAGGTATACCTGACCAGTACAGGCTCCTTCTAAGAGAGAAACTAAAAATCCTACAACTAAAGAGACGAGGGATAACTCTAAAAAATTCTTTCTTTTTCTTCTTAACCCTTTACCAATCACCAGATTTATTTTTTTCTTCAAAAAAGAAGGTAGTTGCAAAATTAAGCCCTCACTTTCTTTTCTCTTTCGGTATTTAAAATAATCATATAGAGCAAATATAAAAAGACAAAAACAAAAACCTGCCACCAGGTAGTAAAATCCCTTTATAAGGAAATAAAAGCTACTTATAGTGTAAAGAAATCTGAAAATCCCCAGACCTAAAAGAAGGTAAGTAATAAAAACTCCCAAGATATAGAAGGATCCAACAAAAATTATCTCTTCTCTGCGATATTGATAAACTGCCAAGAAAGAAACAAAGAAAACAATAACTGCGAAAGCGCAGGGATTTATACCATCGATTAATCCAGCAGAAATTATAGTAAGAAAAGAAAACTCTTTAAACTTATCTAAAATAACTTTCTGAGCAAAGTTTAATTTAATTTTCATTTCCTTTTTAAAAGCTAAATTCACTAACCTTTCTAAATTATCTTCTATCTGAAATAAACCAACTAAAAACTTATCTCCCACTAAAACAGCAGGAATCCTTACTTTTTCTTTTTTAAAACGGTTAGAGAGAGAAACGAGAAAACTTAAATTCTCTGGTTTATAAACGTTTAGGAATTTTACTTCTACTATATCCTGATACTTTCCTAAGAATTCAGGAAGAAACTTATTCTTTACTTCTAGACACGCCTTACACTGGGGAGAGTAAAAAAAGAGGACCTCTACTTTTTCTCTTGCAAAAGCTAACCAGGGGATACATAAAAGGGAAAGGAAAACTAACCTTTTCATTACTTTTTAATTATAGTAAAATTAGATGAAAAATAAAGAATTTATTATACAATACTATCTATGAAGGTCTATAAAGCTAAAAACTTAGGTTTCTGCTTTGGAGTAAAAAGAGCAATAGAAATAGCCAGAGACTCACTCTCTAAATTTAAAAAGACCCATCCTAGTTTAGAAAAATCTAAAGAGGTAAATCTTGATGAGAAAATCTATATAATCGGTGATTTGGTACATAATGAAAGAGTCTCTGAGGAGATACAGAGAATGGGGATAAAAAAAGTAAAAAATATAGACTCTATCCCTTCAGGAACAACTCTTTTAATTAAAGCTCACGGAGTGCCACAAAAGTTATACAGTGAAGCTAAAAAAAGAAACATAAATATCATTGATGCTACCTGTCCCAAAGTGGCCCAGATTCATAAAAAAGCAAAAAACCTAGAAGAAAAAGGTTACCAAATAATCATAGTGGGAGACAAAAATCATGAGGAAACTATAGGAATACTAGGAAACACAAAAAAAGGCATAGTAGTTGAGAAAGAAACTGACTTAAAGAAAATAAAACATAAGATAAAAAAGAAAGTTGCTGTAGTAGTCCAATCTACCCAGAATATCGATGATGTGGCAAAAATTATCTACCGGCTCTCTAAAATAGCTAAGGAATTATTTTTTATTAACACTATTTGCGAAGAAACAGAAAAAAGACAAAAAGAGGTAAAAGAGTTAGCTAAAAAGTGTGAAGCAATCCTTGTAATAGGCTCAAAAAAAAGCGCCAATACCACACGTTTGTATAGAATCTCTAAAAAAATCAACGATAACACTTTCTTCGTAACTAAACCTGAATTACCTCAGAATATAAAAAGATTTAAAACAGTAGGAATCATAGGAGGGGCTTCTACTCCTTTAAGCTTATTAGAGGAAGTATATAAAAAATTAAAATGATTTATCACTTTATAGATAACTACGGAACATTCCGGGTAAATAATCCTTATAAAATCTCCTATCTCTACTTTCCTCTTACTAATAAAGACGGTACACTCCTAAGCTCTATTAGCCCTAATTTAGCAGGAGATATAAAAAAGGATAATGACAGATTCCTTACTCCTCCTGCTACTGTAGAGGATATAAAAAATAATCCTTTGTGTCGCAGGGACTTCTTTATAAGAGCCAAAGATGGAATAGTATATCAAGCGTCAAAACCTTTTCCTCAGGAATATTTAGAATGTGGTTTTCTCTACCATAAACTCGTTAAGGAAAATGAGCTGTTTTCCTTAGAAATTCTAAATTTTATCCCTTTTGACTTAGATGCGGAAGTAATGTGGATAAAAATCAGAGGCAAAAAAAAAGATAAAAATTACCCCCACCTCTTTCCTCCCTCTTTATGGAAGAGGAGAAAAAAGCCTAAGGGATCATCGCCACGTTACCTCTCTCCTAAATAGAGTAGAACTTAAAAGGTATGGAATTATTCTTAAACCTACGATGATTTTTGATGAACGTAAGCATAGGGAAAATACCACTCTTTACTTTGCCTTTGCTCATCATAAGTCTTTGCCACCCTTAGGACAATTCCCTACTCTCTTAACTTTCTGTGGAGAAGAAGGAAATTTAGAGAAACCTCAGGCGGTATACAGAAATCTAAAACCTTTCAAGAGAAAACAGAAAAACTTTGACGGGAAAGAGAGCTGTGCAGCATTTAGATTTAGAGAGCTAACTATTAGAAAAGGAGAAGAGGTAAATTTCTTTGTAATTATGGGGATAGCTGAAGATAAACAGTATATGTATGAGGTTTTTAATAAACTTAACTCTCAGAAAAAAATAAAACTTTACTTAGAGAAAACAAAAAGCTACTGGCAAAAACATCTTTCCTCTTTAAGATTTGATTTCAAGAATAAATTATTCAATAACTGGCTTCTTTGGGTGTATTTTCAACCTACTTTAAGGAAACTATGGGGGTGTTCATTTTTACCTCATTTTGACTATGGAAAAGGAGGTAGAGGCTGGCGAGATCTCTGGCAAGATATACTTTCTCTCATCTTACGAGGAGAAAAAAACATAGATAAATTAATTCTTAACAACCTTAAAGGAATAAGGATTGATGGCTCTAACGCTACTATAATTACTAGAGAGGGGAAATTTATCTCTGACAGAAACCGAATTTCCCGAGTCTGGACAGACCATGGTGTTTGGCCTCTCCTTGCCATTGAACTTTACCTAAATTACTCGGAAAACTGGAATCTTCTTTTCAAAAAGATACCTTACTTTAGAGACCATCAACTTAAGAGAGCTAAAGAGATTGATCTAAAGTTTAAAGAAGGAGATTTCTTTTTAAGAACAAAAAGGAACAAAATTTATAAAGGGACTGTTTTAGAACATCTCCTTGTACAAAATCTTGTACAATTCTTCAACGTAGGAGACCATAATATCTTAAAGTTAGAAAATGCTGATTGGAATGATGGGTTAGACTGTGCTCCTGACAAAGGAGAAAGTGTACCTTTTTACTGTATGTATGGTTACAATCTTAAGAGATTGGGGAATATTTTGGAAGAAATTGCTAAAAGAAGAAAAGAAGTAGAACTTCTAAAGGAAATTACCTTCCTTTTGGATCGATTAAATCATCCTATAGATTACAATAATGCAAATAGAAAAAGAGAGATTTTATCCCACTATTTAGAAAAAACTAAATACAAGGTGAGTGGTAAAAAGGTAAGAATAGAAACTTCCTTGCTAGCTAGAGACTTAAAAGAAAAGGGGGAGTGGATTTACAACTATATAAGAAAAAAAGAATGGTTAAAAGAAGGGTTTTTTAACGGTTACTATGATAACCGAGGAAGACGGGTAGAGGGAAAAAGGAAAGAGAAAGTCCGACTCCTGCTTCAATCACAGGTGTTTCCTATAATTAGTGGAGTAGCCACTTCTAATCAAATTAAAAAGATTATTACCTCTGTTAATCGTTATCTTAAGGATAAAAAACTGGGAGGCCTGCACCTTAACACCAATTTTGAAGCTCCCTACCTTGAACTGGGCAGGGCTTTTGGGTTCAGCTATGGAGATAAAGAAAATGGAGCATTCTTTAACCACATGGTCGTTCTATTCGCTTACGGATTATATAAAAGAGGATTTATAGAGGAAGGATTTAAAACTTTGCATTCTATCTATAAAATGTCCACATCTAAGTTTAGTAAAATCTATCCTATGATTCCTGAGTACTTCAATCTAGAAGGAAGAGGCCTTTACTTCTATCTGACCGGATCAGCAAGTTGGTATATCTATACCATCTTTGAAGAGGTTATGGGAATAAATTTTTTTCAAGGAGATTTATTACTTCAGCCTAAACTCACTAACAGTAACTTTTTTAAAAATAGTATTGAGATGGAACTAAAATTTCAAGAAAGAAAGATTAAGATAATCTACCAAAAAACAAATACCAAAAAATTTTATAACCCTAAACAGGTAATAATAAATGGGCACCCTAAAAAATTAAAGGGAGAAATTGTAAAGATACCTAAAGAGGTTATCCTTTCTCTGCCTCCTAGCAATGTATGCATGGTAAAACTTCTCCTAGGTTAAACTATCTTTCTCATCATCTATTTATAGATAGAAAGTATAATCGCTAAGGATTTAAGCTTACGTTGATATAATATGCAGAAAAGAAGACTCTTAAGTTAAGCATTATTCTCCAAGGAAAGAATTTCTCTAAAACGTCGCTTAGCCTCCCCGTAAACAAAGCTACTTTTTCCTCTAACCGCTTGAGCAGCCTTTTGAAAGTATTTCTTTGCCTCTTTAAGTTTTCCCAAAGAGAAGTAAGAATCTGCTAAACTATAAAGAGACTCGGGACGAAAAGGGTCAAATTCTAAAGCCTTATGAAAACATACTACCGCCTCCTTGTGTCTATTGAGAAAATTAAGGAGCCATCCTTTATTATGGAATAAAGTAGGACAATCCTTATTCTTCTTAATTCCTTCATTGAAACAAGAAAGAGCATCCTCGTAATTGCCAAGTTCTGCCAAACATATAGCTTTGTCGTTGTAACTTAATGCATCTTTTGGTCTTAACCTCAATGCTTTATCTAAGTATCTTTTTGCCTCCTTAAATCTCTCATTCAAAATATACTTCTGTGCAGTAAAGTAATAAATAAAAAACCAATCCTTTCTCCTTCTTGCTTCTTTTAAGGCGCGCAAAATAATTCTCTTAGCTCTCTTTAAGTGGAAAAAAGTTATCTCTCTATCCAATTTTTCTCTTTCTTTCTCTAAATTTATTTGACACATAAAAGATGACCTTTTGAAGGTAAAAATCTTTTAACTCTAAATCCTACTTCTTCTAACTTTCTTTTAATTTTTGAAGGAAAATCGTAACCTTGAGTAATCCTATACAAAGGAAGATAGTGATAGAGTCTTCCCTTCTTTCGTAAAACTCGATAGAGCTGATAGTAGAAATCCACGCTATATAAGGAAGGCGCTAACTTGAATGTAGGAGGGTCGCAAATTATACAGTCAAAGCAACCTAAAGGAAACCGGTGAATATACTTAGTTATATCTGCTTTTTTTACTTTCATCTTAGGGTCTAAAAAAATCCGGTAAGAGATAGGATTGATTTTCGCTAAGAATAAAACGTTTTTATCCTTCTCAAAGGTTATTACTTCCTTACTGTAAGGAGAAGCTAAAATTGCTGTATACCCCAGTCCCATACATGTATCTAGAACTTTTCCCCAAGGGCGAAGAAGTTCAATTTTTTCCCTAGTATCCTGGTAAGGAGAGGATAACTTCACTTTATGCATAGGAACTGAGCCAATAGCTAAGCTTGGCCAGTCCTTGGTAGGAATAAGCTTATAGAATCTGTTAGTATCTTTGGAGAAAAAAGCAATGGGTAAAATCTTATTTTTCTTTAAAAGATAGCAAAAATGAGGTTTTAATTTATTTCTTAAATCTAAACGAAGGCTTCTATCCAGAATAGCTTTATCATCCTTTATCTCCACTTTAACTTCTTTAAGCCCAAAATCTACCCTCAAAGAGAAAAAACCTTTTTCTCTATTTCTTAAAATATCATCAAATTCCTTCTTAGTGAGAACCACGAAATCCATTGTAAAATCTATAAAAATGCTTGACAAATAGGTTTAGAGGATTATAAAATAGTTTAAAGTTAATTTTAAAAAATATCAATAACAAATTAAAAAGGAGGTGTGTAGATGAATAAAACGCAGTTAATCGAAGCAGTAGCTAAGAAAACCTGCACTAAAAAGGAAGCACAAATGGCTGTAGAGACAATTTTAGAAGCAATCAAGAACTCTTTAAAAAAGAAAGAACCCGTAACTATTGCTGGTTTTGGCACATTTAAGGTAAAGGAAAGAAAATCACGAACAGGAAGAAACCCTAAAACAGGCGAAATTATCCAAATTCCTGCAAAGAAAACTGTAGGATTTAGACCTTCCAAGGAATTGAAAGCTATTCTTTAAAAAGAAAATTACTGCAAGGGGCTATACGCCCCTTGCAGTTGGACAAAAGAAGGATTCTTTACCCCGCAGATATTTCTGACTTTCTGCAAGAAAGTCTTTATAAGCTGAGAAGAAATAAATTCTTCTCTTATTAATTTATAAACGTAAACTCCTTTCTTTTTCTCAAGTACAATTCTAAATAAAGCCTCTTGAGTGAGCAACTCTCTTATAATTACTGCTCCAAGGGTATACTTATCTAATTTTTCAGAAAAAACTATTTTGCCCTCAGAGAGCTTCACTGAAAAAGTAGTCTTCTCTACCCAGGAAAGGAAATCATGGTTACTTAGCATGAACTTATCTATAACTCCTTTTATAAAATTAATCACTCTACAAATATAGAAGATAAAAAATATTTCATCTCTCTTCATATCCTTCTCAAAATAAGCACAACTACTTCTAAAATAAATATAATCCTCTTCTCTAATCTGATAGGCAGAAGAAATTTCTTTAAATAGGCTACTTTCCATAACAGGGTAAAAGATACTTGGCCCTAAAAAGACTCTTTTGCCTGCTAAGAAACTCACATCTTCAAAGCACTCTTCAAATTTCTGATGAGGTAATCCTACGATGAAATGGACAAAAGGATAAATATTTCTATCAGCAAGGTAGCTAGAGAAGGAGAAAATTTTCTTCTCCTGGCAGCGATTAAGATATTTTATAAGACTCTTCTTTCTGGTTACTAGAGAAAAATCAACATGGGTAAGACCACATTTTTTAAGTTTATTCAAAATAGAGAAATTTAAATTTTTGCTCATCAAACCATTCATAAAGGAAATTCTTATACTCTTTCCTTTGTCTACTAAATTGTCGATAATTAGATCTAGAAGTTTTTCGAACTGAGGATTAAGATTTATATTGTCGTCTTCAAAATTAAAATGTCTTATCCCTAAGTTATAACAAATTTCTATTTCTCCAAATACATTTTCTGCCTTCCGATAACGAAAGGGCTCCTTTATTGCGCAGAATCTACAACCCAAGTTACACCCTCGAGAAGCAATCAGTGAAGTATACACATTCCCATCTATTTTGTACTCATCGTAGTTTATGAGTCTTCGCTCGGGGTAAGGGAGTCTATCTAAATCTTCTATGATAGGAACTTGAGAAGAAATAAAGGACTTGCTACCTACTCTATAACAGAGACCTGGAATATACTCTATTTTCTTATCCACTTTTTTACACAACTCTAAAAAGGTATACTCTGCTTCTCCACGAATCACAAAATCTATACTGGGGTTTTTAATAAGCATATGGGGCCTAGAAGTGGCGCACCTACCTCCTACTACGACGATAATCCTTTTATCCACTTTTTTAACAGTCTCAGCAACCTGGATGGCACTGTCAAAGTAACATGAAAAATTAGCAGAGATACCTACAATATGGGGCTTAAAATCCTTAAGGAAGTTCTGAACCTCCTCAAAAGTTAGCCCAAAATGATAAAAATTATTAAAAAGCCTAAAAGGAGATTTGTTAGGGTGGTAATAACGCTTAAGATAAGAAAAGTTTTGAGGAATTCTGATGGTAACTTTTCTTCTCCATTCTAGAGCATTAACAATCTTTGCTTCAAACCCTTCCTTAATCAGTAGTGTAGCTAAGTAAAGAAGTCCTAAAGGATAATTTCTTGAGAAGGTAAAATAGAAATCCTGTATAGGAGGAAGAATAAGTAAAACTCTTTTCATTAAAATTCTATTCTTTTATCAACTTAGCAATAAAAAAACCTTCCATAAATCTATTAGGGATTATACGCAAACATAACTCCAGTTGTGAAGAAAAATATTTATCTTTCCATCTCTTTAATCCTCTCCTTACATTCTTTAAAGGTATACTTATAGGAACTACTCTTATATTTCCCTCAAATTTCTTCAGTGCCCAATCGATTACTTCCTCATTCTCTTCAGGCGAGAAAGTGCAGGTAGAATAAATTAAAACACCTCCTTCTTTCAAAGCATAAATTGCTGATGAAAGCAACTTTTTCTGTTTATGAGCCATCTCTTTTACTTTCCTCTCTTTCCAATATTTAAAAGAACGAGGGTTATTCACATCAAAGAGTCCTTCACAAGAACAGGGAGCATCTAATAGGATTTTATCAAAATATTCAGGAAATTTTTTCTTAGCAAGAGAAGCATCGCATAACAGAGTTTTAACAAAACCTGCTCCTTGGATTCGTAAATTAGTTAACAACTTGTAGTATCTAATTCTTATTTTCTCCATTGCCACTAATTCTATATCTAGACCTGCTAAAGAAGCAATTTGCGTAGTCTTTGCTCCAGGGGCGGCACACATATCTAATATTTTTTCCCTTTTCTGAGGGGAAAGCAAGATAGGAGGAATCATACTAGAAATATTTTGAACATAGATAAGTCCTTCTTGGTAAATATAGCTTCTTTGTAACTCTCTAAGGTTAGAGTGAAGCACAAAACTTCCTTTGGGCCAAGAAAGTTCTCTGTATTTAATTCTTTCTTTCTGCAGTTCTTTTCTTAACTTACTCAGATCTATCTTTAGATAATTTACTCTAAATGTGTGGAGCTTCTTCTGACGAAAACTCTCTAAAATTTGAGGGCAACTGAGAGGATAAATTTTCTTGATTTTTTCTATAAAAGAGGAAGGAAGTTGAAAGATTACTTGTTTCATTTTCTAAATTCTACAAATTTAGTTGATTTAAAGAAAAAAGTTGAGCCTAAGTGAAAAATTAATTCTACTTTCTCGGTATCCCAAAAATCTCCCTTAAAATACTCATCATCTGCTTCGGCGTAGATGATTTCTCCTATAAACAGATAATGATCTCCTACCTCTTTAATATCAACTAAAGAACACTCAAGATGCCCGATGCATTCAGCCACTCTGCATGCTTTACTTAAGGAATGAGGTTTCTGAGGGGACAATCCACTCTCTTTAAACTTATCTACATTCCAACCAGTTAATTTCCCACAGCAAATCACCTCCTCAATAATACTCCACTCAGGCACATTCACAACAAATTCTTCACTTTTTCTTATAATTTCAGAAGAAAAATGTTTTTTTGCTAAAGCAACACTCAGTAAGGGAGGATTTTTAGAAAGAGGCATATGCCAGGCGCAGGTAGTAACATTTTTCTTATCCTTGTAAGCACAACTTACTAAAATAACTTCTCCACAGTTAATTAATCTATTAGCCGCGCTTTTTTTAACCTCTACTTTCATACTCTCCCTCCTTCCTTTCCCTAATTGGTTTTATATAAACGTTAAAAACCTCGATAAAAACCTAACTTCCTAGCATAGTCAAGCACTTCCTTAAATTCTTCAATAGTTGGTCTGCGAGAGAGTTCTTTTATATAATGGGCATTAAAACAAGGACGATACTGCTCCATTATATTGATGTAGGTATCGACAGATATTTCTTCTTTTATAAAATCTAAAATTTTGAAAGAACCAGCAAGTCTGGAAGGTAACACTAGATGGCGTATAAGAAGACCTTTTTTGGCAATACCTCCAATTATTACTAAATCTCCTACCTGCCTATGCATCTCTTTTAAAACTTCTTTGACTACTTCCCAGTAATTGGGAGCTGAAGAAAGTTTACTAGCCACACTGTCATCTGAATATTTTACATCAGGCATATAGATGTCAAAAACTCCCTCTATAACTTTTAAAGTCTCTACACTTTCATATCCTCCACAGTTATATACCAAAGGTAAAGAAAGACCTTTTTGAATAGCAAGGGATAGGGCCTCTACTATTTGAGCAACTACATGGGTAGGAGTAACAAAGTATATGTTCTCTGCTCCATTATCTTGAAGGGTAATCATCATCTCTGCTAACTCTTCTTTAGAAACTTCTCTTCCTTCGCCTAAATGAGATATAGGGTAGTTTTGACAGTAAATGCATCCTAAATTACACCAAGAAAAAAATATCGTTCCTGAACCTCCTCTTCCTACAAGTTCTGGCTCTTCTCCAAAATGGAGAAAAAAACTATCCACTTTGGCAAGGTGGGTAGTCTTACAAAACCCAACTTCTCCTTTTAATCTATTCACTCCACAGTTACGAGGACAAATATTACAGTTTTCTAAACTTTGAGTGAGTCTATTCTTTATTTCCTCTAACTTTCCTTTACGATAAAGTTGTAAATAGGAAGGTTCCATTAATCTTTAAATGTGGCTTTAAGCTGGCCGCAAGCAGCCTTTATATCCTCTCCCCTAGGTTTCCTCAATGTAAAAAATATTTTACATTTTTTTAATATATTTTTGAATACTTCTATCTCTTGAATAGAAGGAGCTTTCCATTCAAAGTAGGGAGAAGGATTATAGGGTATAAGGTTTATCTTACAATTAATTCCTTTAACTAACTTTACCAGTTTTAAGGCATCCTCCTTTTTTGTATTTAAATTCCTTATCATAATATATTCAAAAGTTATAGGGTATCTTTCGTATTTAGCAAACGCTTTTACAGCTTTCATTAACTCTTGAAGAGGATATTTTTTTGTAGCAGGCATAAGGAATGTACGAACTTTAGAATCAGGAGAATGAAGAGAAATGGAAAGCTTTACTCCTAAATTCAGCTCTCTTAATTTTTCTATCTTAGGAATAATCCCTAAGGTAGAAATGCATATCCGTCTTCTACCAAAGTAAATGCCATGGGGTTCTTTTAAAATTTCTATACTTTTTACAACATTGTCAAAATTATCTAAAGGTTCTCCTATGCCCATAAATACTATATTGGTAATTCTCCCTATTCTTTTGGCCACCTCTAGATACTGAGAAATAATCTCTGATGTCCTCAAATTCCTCTTAAATCCAGAGATTCCACTTACACAGAATCTACATTTAAATTTACATCCTACCTGAGTAGAAACACAGAGAGTAACTCTCTTTCCTTCAGGGATAAGAACTGTTTCTATCCTATGGCCATCATCTAACTCAAATAAGAATTTTTCTGTTCCATCTTCAGAGGTTTCTCTTTCTATCAATTTAAGGTGGGAGAAATAAAAGTTATTCTTCAGAAACCCCCTTGCTTCCTTAGAAAGATTAGTCATTAAATCAAAATTCTCTACCCTTTTTTTATAAATCCAATTAAAAATCTGATGGGCGTAGAATTTTGGATACGCTTTTTCTCTGAGTAAATCCTCTAACTCCTTTAAAGTATAGCTCTTAATATCCTCCATCTGCAACATTTGAGTTTCTGCAACATTTGAGTTTCAAACAGAAATGTTGCATAAGCGATAGATTTTATGACGACTTATACCTAAGATACCCGATATCTCTTTAACTCTAAAGCCTCTACTTTTCAACTGCTCTATAACATAAATCAATGCTTGCTTCTCTTCAGGCTTAACTATCCTCCTTTTATCCTTAAATTGGCGAATCTTTTCTTCTAAAAAATCCTTTTTATTTGCTTTTTCTTTCTTTTTAATAAGGAAAGAGCTCGCTTGTACAGAAACTTTCTTACATATTTTTTCTAATCCCCTCAAATTCTCTAAGAGTGGTGTATACTTTATTCTTGCGCACTCTTCTAAAAGTCGCTTATATTCTGCAATTGCCTTTTTTCTGTCACAATGAAGAATATTTAAGATAAAATCATTTTTTACAAAAGAGGTCTTAGAAGGGTCGAGATATAGTTGGATAGAACTCCATTTATAATCACATAAATCTTTACATAATCTTGCCTTTAAAGGATTTAAATGGATATATAAAGAAATTGCTAAAAGGTAAATTTCTTCTCTACAGAGAGCGCACCTATATACTCCACAAAACACATGTCCCTTTCTTTGGTACTTTCTATTAAAATAAGTAGCGTATCTCTGAAAAAGTTTTTTCATCGCCTTATCTAAATTTCTTTGAGTCAAATATAATAAAAGATGAAGATGATTAGGCATTAACACAAAAGAGTAAATCTCTAAACCAAAATCATTAGAAGTATTTTTGAGAAGATAAAGAAAATAAAGATAATCATTTTCTTCTAAAAATAACTGTTCTTTTCCCGGTGCTCTTTGGGTAACATGATAAAAATTATTTTCTAAAATAATCTTCTTATTAACTCCCAGATAACGATTAATTTTCTTTTTCTCTATCAATTCTAATATATCCATATTTAACAATAATTTACTACATTCGTTCCTCTTCTGCAACATTTTTGTTTGAAACACAAATGTTGCAGAAGAAATAAGAAGGTTGGTTCTGATATGATAAGTTAGGAAAGGTGATTAATCTACTACCTCTACTGTAACCGTAGGAGCATTGGGATAACAGATATCGTTTCCGTTTCCTGAAATACCATCTGTATCATCAAAGGTTACAGCATTAGTAACATCAAATTTTATTCTTATCTTCTTAGTCATACCCTTTTTTACTACTAAAGGTTGAGAAAAAGTACTAGTGTCAGTAAAATATTCTCCTATCACATTATAATGCTCGCCCTGGGAAGTTTCAGGAGATTTCAATGTCCCCTCTGCATAATCACTTGAATTAGTAGATGCTAATACTGCTTGAGTACCATCAGGCCCTGATACTGTAGTTGCTGTAGTATAATAAGTAGTGGCTCCTATAGTTCCTGTAGATTTTATGGATATTGTCCGAGAAACAGTCACTCTATCCTTAGTATACACACCCTCAGGAATAGATTTACTGCTTACGTAGGAACCTACTATCTCTCCTGCATTTACACTGGCAATATTAAAGGTGAGCTCTCCTTCTCCTACTCTCACCCAAGAA
>QNCE01000006.1 GCA_003644405.1 Candidatus Omnitrophota bacterium
AGCGAAGCGAGTTTAGCTTCTTTGGTAATTTTGTGAGCGGAGCGTCATAGGGGACAGCGTCCCCTTGAAAGCCGAGACGATTTTAAAGGGTGTAAGCACCTCGGCTTGTTTGGGGGTTCAAAGTCCCTCGCCCGCTTATATTTATAGTTTAATTTTTGATATTTGGTAAATGATATGCAAGTAGATTTGCTTAATTATTTGGATAAAGAAAATATCATTTTAAACTTAAAAGGTAAAAGCAAAAGAAAAGTTCTTTCTAATATCATAGACCATCTTATCAGTGTGAAAAAAATAGACAAAAAGTATAGAAAAGAAATACTGAAAGCTTTAATCCAGAGGGAAGAGATGGGTTCTACTGGCATAGGGGGAGGGATAGCTCTCCCTCACGCACGACTAGAGTTTATAAATAATGTGGTTCTTTCTATAGGAATATCTTCAGGAGGAATTAATTTTGATTCTTTAGATGGAGGATCTGTATATGTAGTTGCCCTCCTTCTTTCTAATCATAAGGAAGCAGGGATCCATCTAAAGATGTTAGCACTTTTAGCAAGAATTTTAAGGGATAAATATTTTGTAGAGAACCTAAAAGAGGCAAAGACTGAGGAAGAAGTTATCTCATTAGTTAAAAAACAAACCTCTTTAATTCAATGAAAGTATTTAAATTTTTGAAATGGTTTTATCCTGGTCTTAAAGTAAAAAGATGGATAGTACTATTAGGTTCTGGTGTATTTCTTTTGGCACTCTCCATAGCTAGGTTTCTTTTGGATACTCTCTTGATGCTAAAAGTTTTAGATATTTTGTTATTTGTCTTAGGTTTGGTTTTATTTATCTTAGGGATTAGATATTTAATTAAAAGTTTCTTTGAAGTAATTGGTCCTAACAAGGAATTAATAGATATCATTTACGAAAAAAGATATCTTTCTCGGGGACCAAGGGTAGTAACTATTGGAGGAGGCACAGGTCTTTCCACTATCTTGGAGGGTTTAAAGGAATACACTTCTAATATTACTGCTATTGTAGCGGTAGCTGATGAAGGAGGATCATCAGGAAGGTTAAGGGAGGAGTTTGGCATTCTTCCCCCAGGAGATATAAGAAACTGTTTAGTCTCGTTAGCGGAAGCTCCTCAACTTATGCGAGATTTATTTCAGTATAGATTTGAGGAAGGTAAAGGTATAAAGGGACATAGTTTTGGAAATCTTTTTATCACTGCTCTTACCGAGGTAACTGGTAGTTTTGAAGAAGCAATAGAAGAATCTAGTAAAGTTTTAGCTATAAAAGGGAAAGTTATTCCTTCCAGTTTAGATAGAATAAGACTGAAAGCTCAGTATCTCGACGGTTCTACTAAGGAAGGAGAAGATAAAATTCCTAAGGAAGAGAAACCTATAAAGAGAGTATGGATAATTCCTGAAGACGCAAAACCCAATCCACAGGCCATAGAAGCAATAAAACAAGCAGAAATAATCATCTTAGGTCCTGGAAGTTTATTCACAAGTATTCTTCCCAACCTTCTTATTAAAGAAATTACTCAAGCTATATGTTCGAGGAAAGATGCTCTCAAATTATATATATGCAATGTGATGACTCAACATGGAGAGACTGACGGTTTTACTACTTATGACCATTGGGAGAAGTTAATTTTTCATACACATCCTAATATTGTTAACTGCTGTTTGGTAAATTGTGGGAGACTTCCTTCCCATCTTCTTTTTCGTTACTCTCAGGAAAAATCTTTTCCTGTAATTCCTGATACATACAAATTGAGGGAAAAGGGAATTTTGGTATTTGAGAAAGATGTGGTGAGTCGAGAAAATTACCTAAGGCACGATCCTTATAAAAGTTCTAGAGAGATAATGGCTATTTATGGAGAATTTAAAAAGAGATGGAAAAGATTGAGAAAGAAATAGTAGTAAATAATATTCATGGTTTACATGCTCGACCAGCAGCTTTATTTGTTCAGCTTGCTAACAGATACGACTCTACAATAAAGATAGAAAAAGATAAAGAAATAGTAGATGCAAAATCTATAATTGCTATTTTAAGTTTAGGGATTAATAAGGGGACAAAGATAAAATTGATTATAGAAGGATCCGATGCTAACCAAGCTTGGGAAGATTTAAAGAGATTTTTGGAGAAGGAAAATGTTTAAAGTAAGAGGAATTGCTGCATCAAGAGGTATAGCTATAGGTAAAGCTTTCTATATAGGAAAAGAGGAGCTTACTATTCCTAAGAGGAAGATTCGACATGAAGATATTTCTCGAGAAATATATCGTTTAGAAGAAGCTCTTATCGATACAAGGAAGGAAATAAGTACTCTTCAGAAAAAAATCTCTGATGAAATGGGATATAACCATGCCAGGATCTTTGAAGCTCATATGTTAGTTCTTGAAGATAGAATGCTTATCGAGGATGTAATTACTCAGATTAAAAATAAAAAAGTAAATGTAGAATATGCCTTTTCTCAAAGTGTAAAGAAGTATATTGATACTCTGAGGAAACTAGATGATGAATATCTTAAAGAAAGGGCATTAGATATAGAAGATGTAAGTAAAAGAGTTCTAAGGAAGCTGCTAAAGAAAGAGGTGCCTTCTTTAGAGAGACTTAAAGAAAAAGTTATTATAGTAGCACATGATCTCTCTCCTACCGATACCGCCTCTCTCCCTAAAGGTAAAATTTTAGGTTTTGTTACTGATATTGGGGGAAGGACTTCTCATACCGCAATTATTGGTAGGAGTTTAGGAATTCCTGCAGTAGTAGGAGCGGAGATAGCGAGTTCTCACATTCAAGGAGGAGAGATATTAATCGTTGATGGTTTTGAAGGGTTAGTTTATATAAAACCCACTGAAAAAATCATCAAAGATTATCAAAAGAAGATGGAGAAAATTGAAAGGTTCAGTAGAGTTAGTTACTTTCCTAAATTAGCAAAAGCAGAAACTAAAGATGGAAGGAGAATTATTATTTCTGCAAACGTGGAATTGCCTGAGGAGCTCCCCTTAGTGGAAACTTACGGAGCGGAAGGTATTGGTCTTTATCGTACCGAATATATATTCTTAGGGAGAACTCAACTTCCTTCAGAAGAGGAACAATATCGAGCTTACTTTAATGTAGCAAGAAAGATAAAACCCCATTCTGTGATTATAAGAACCATAGATATTGGAGGAGATAAATTCTTATCTAAACCTACTGTCCCCCGAGAGATGACTCCTTTTTTAGGGTGGAGGGCTATTAGATTTTGTCTCGCTAATCCCGGGATATTTAAAGTTCAATTAAGAGCAATTTTGAGGTCCTCTTGCGAAGGAAATGTTAAAATAATGTTTCCTATGATTTCAGGAATAGAAGAGTTAAGGGAAGCCAAGAAGATATTGGAAGAATGTAAGAAGGAATTAAAGAGAGAGAATAAAAAATTTGATGAAAATATTTCAGTAGGAGCAATGATAGAAGTGCCCTCAGCAGCTTTAGTTGCCGATATTTTAGCTAAGGAATGTGATTTCTTTAGTATAGGTACTAATGATTTGATTCAATACTCCTTAGCAGTAGATAGAGCTGATGAAAAAGTAGCTTATCTCTATGAGCCTTCCCATCCAGCAGTATTAAAACTTATTAAGATTGTAGTAGAAGCTGCTCATAAGAATAAAATTTGGGTAGGGATGTGTGGAGAAATGGCAGGAGAATTTCTCTTTGCTGTTCTTCTTGTTGGTTTTGGGTTAGATGAGCTTAGTATGCCACCTCCGAGAATTCCTCAGGTAAAAGAAATTATAAGGAGTTTTTCTTTTCAAGAAGCAAAAAAAATTGCCGACGATGTTTTAAATTTCTCTACCTCTCGAGACGTAGAAAAATTTCTCCAGGAGAGGGTAAAAAGTGTATTAAAAGAGAATTACTATAAGTTCTTAAAGTAAAATGAACATTCTAATTCTTGCTGCTGGCTACGGGACAAGACTTTATCCTTTAACTTTAAATACACCTAAGGCATTACTTCTTATAAATCAGAAATCCCTGCTTACCTATCTTGTAGAGAAAATAGATAGAGTAAAAAAAGTAGAAAGCTGGAAAGAAATTGTTGTAGTAACTAATAACAAGTTTTACCAGCAGTTTATCCTCTGGAGAGATGGCTTAGAGCGGAAAGATATTACAATATTAAACGATGGTTCAAATTCTCCTCAGGATAGGAGAGGAGTGATAGGAGATATTAAGTTTGCTATAGGAGAAGCTAAAGGACATTGGTTGATTTTGGGTGCAGATAATTTTTTTGATTGGGAGCTGGATAATTTTATAAAATTTGCCTTAGAAAAAATTCCTTATCCCACCGTAGGCATTTACGATGTTAGAGAAAAACATTTAGCTACTCAATTAGGGGTTGTAAGAATTTCTAAAGATGGAATAATAGAGGAGTTAATAGAAAAACCTAAAGAGCCCCAGAGCAGTTTGATAGCTACATGTATTTATTTTTTTCCTCAACAGAGTTTAAAATTTCTCGACCACTATTTAAGTATTTATAAATTTGGCGATATGGCTGGACAGTATATTGCTTGGTTGGTTAAGAAGTTGCCTGTTTATTCTTTTTTATTTGAAGGTACTTGGTTAGACATAGGGACAAAGAAGACTTTAATGGAGGCAGAAAGATTGGTAAAGGAGAAGAAATGAGTCTAAAAAAATTAAGAAGGCAGGTAGATGCTATTGATAATCAAATCCTTAGACTTCTTCTTCGCAGGGCAGAACTTGTAGAGGAAATAAATCTTGTTAAAGAAAAAAAGAGTATAGAATTCTTTTCTCCGGAAAGAGAAGCTGAAATTTTAAGGAGATTAAGAAAAGTAAAAAAAGATATCCTTTCTGATAATGACATAGAGTTAATCTTCAAAGAAATTTTTTCTGTTTTTCGTGCTCTAAAAATTAAAATAGCGGTTGCTTACTTAGGTCCTGAAGGAACGTTTACGCATTTAGCTGCTGTAAAAAAATTTGGTAAGAAGGTAACTTATATTTCTTCGGAAACTATAAGGGAAGTTTTTGCTCTGGTAGAGAAGGGCGAAGCTAACTACGGAGTGGTTCCTGTAGAGAATACCATAGAAGGAGTAGTGACCCATACTCTAGATATGTTCTTTGAGTCTTCTCTTAGAATATGTGCAGAGATTGTAATGGAAATTCATCACGATCTACTTAGCTATTACCCTAAAGGGAAGATAACAAGGATATATTCTAATCCCCAAGTCTTTGCTCAATGTAGAGAATGGCTAGCAAAAAATTTCCCTTATGTTCAGTTGATTCCTGCATCTTCTACCGCTAAAGCAGCTCTTCAAGTGAAGAAAGACCGTAACGGAGCATGTATTGGAAGTAGAATTCTCGCTTCTCTCTACGGGTTGAGAATAATTTCGACTAATATTCAAGATGCGCCTTCTAATATCACCCGTTTTCTAGTAATTTCCAAAGAAGACAGTTTACCTTCAGGCGAAGATAAAACTTCCATTATTTTTTCTGTAAAAGATAAAGTTGGAGCTCTGCACGATGCTCTTTACTCTTTCAAAAAATTTAATATAAATCTTACTAAAATAGAGTCTCGCCCCTCTAAAAGAAAAGCTTGGGAGTACTACTTTTTTGTGGATTTTGAGGGACACCGTACAAATAAGAAAGTGGATAAGAGCCTGAAAGAGTTAGAGAAAAGGTGCAACTTTGTGAAAGTTTTGGGTTCATACCCTAGAGAAAGTTAACCATAATGCCATCGGTAAAAACTTTTCTTAAAGATTTAAAGGTCTATAAACCAGGTAAACCTATAGAAGAATTAAAAAGAGAACTTAAGTTAGAAGAAGTATATAAACTTGCTTCTAACGAAATACCTTTCCCACCTCTTTATCTAAAAAAAGTAGTAGTGGAAGAGTTATCTTCAGTAAATCGTTATCCCGAGGCAAGTTGTTTTTATTTAAGAAATATGTTAGCAAAAAGGTTGAAAGTGAAAAGAGACCAATTAATATTTGGTAATGGTTCCGATGAACTAATTGTTTTAGCTTTACGCACTTTCATAGAAAGAGGAGATTCGGTTCTAGTGGGGTATCCTACATTTTTGATCTATGAGATTCAATCCAAGATTCATCAAGCTAAAGTGATTCGTGTTCCTCTAACCAATTACCGCTATGATTTACCAAAAATGGCCAAGGCAGTGGATAAGCATACTAAAATTGTTTTTATTGCCAATCCCGATAATCCCCATGGTAGCTATGTGACTCATAAGGAGTTGAGAGATTTTCTTAACAAAATTTCTCAAGATATTTTAGTTTTTTTAGATGAGGCTTATTATGAGTTTGTAGATAAGAAGGATTATCCTGATAGTTTATACTTTTTGAAAAATAGAGGTAATATCATTATCACTAGAACTTTCTCTAAAGCCTATGGATTGGCAGGTTTAAGGATAGGTTACGGGGTAACTACACAAAAAATAGCTTCTTTACTTAACAAGGTAAGAGAGCCTTTTAATGTAAATAGATTTGCTCAAAAGTGTGCTTGCTATGCTCTTCTTAATAAGAAATTTTTAAAAAACATTAAAGAATATATAAAGAAAGAGAAACTTTACCTTTATCGAGAACTTAAAAAACTAAACTTAGAATTTGTGGAGAGTGTAACAAACTTTATTCTTGTTAATTTCAAGAAAGATACAAAAGCTCTTTATAATTATCTTTTAAAAAGAGGAGTGATTATCCGAGAGCTAAGTTCTTGGGGAATGAAAAATTTTTTTAGAGTCACTGTGGGACTTCATAAAGAAAATAGTAAATTCATTCATTACCTAAAAGAGTTTTTAAAAAGAAAGGAGTAAAGGATGATAATTGTATTTAAAAAAGAAGCTGGCCAAGGAGATATCCAGCGAGTAATTTTAAGAATCGAAAAACTCGGTCTTAAGGCCATGGTTTCTAAAGGAGTAGAGCGTACCATTGTAGGTGTTATCGGGCCAGAAGATGTAGTTAGAATCCAGCCTTTTGAGGTATTTCCTGGTGTAGAAAAGGTAATACCTGTCCTTGCTCCTTATAAATTAGTATCTAGAGAATTTAAAAAAGAAGGTTCTATAGTAAAGATAAGGGAAGGGGTTGAATTTGGAGGCAAAGAAATTATAGTAATTGGAGGCCCTTGTTCTATAGAATCAGAAGAACAATTGTTAGAGGTGGCTAAAAAGATAAAAGAAGCAGGAGCCAAAGTCTTAAGAGGAGGTGCTTTTAAACCACGCACTTCTCCTTATAGTTTTCAAGGTCTAGGAGAAGAGGGTCTTAAAATTCTAAAAGAAGTTTCTTTAAAATTAGAAATTCCTACTATTACTGAGGTGATGGACCCTCGTGATGTTGAAATGGTAGCCAAATATACCGATATCCTTCAAATTGGTGCCAGAAACATGCAGAATTTTAATCTCCTTAAGGAAGTAGGACAAACCCAGAAACCAGTAGTTTTAAAAAGAGGAATGAGCGCCACTATAAAAGAATTCCTTATGAGTGCTGAGTATATTCTTTCAGGAGGAAATTTCAACGTTATTCTCTGCGAGAGAGGTATAAGGACTTTTGAGGAAGCAACGAGAAATACTCTGGATTTAAGTGCTGTCCCTTTAGTTAAAACACTTTCTCATTTACCTATAATTGTTGATCCTTCACATGCTACAGGGAAGTGGTCATTAGTTAGTCCATTAAGTAAAGCAGCGGTAGCTTGTGGGTGTGATGGTCTGTTGATAGAAGTTCATCCTCATCCTGAAGAGGCTTTAAGTGATGGCCCCCAGCAACTTCTGCCAGAAAAGTTTGCTCAACTTATGAAAGAACTCACTTATATAGCTGAAGCGGTAGGCAGGACTATTTAAACTATGTTTAAAAGAATAGGAATAATTGGCGTAGGACTTATGGGGGGATCTTTTTCTTTAGCTTTTAAAGAAAAATTTTCTCAAGCAGAGGTTTTAGGATTTGCTAGAAATATAAATTCTTTAAGAAAGCTTAAAAGATTAAAAATTGTAGATAAGGCCACACAAGATTTAAAAGAAGTAGTAAGAGGTAGCGATCTTATAGTTTTAGCTCTACCTATTTACCTTATTATTGATTACTTAAAAAGAATTAAGCCATTTATGAATAGTAAGACCATAGTTATAGATTTGGGAAGTACTAAAATGGATATTCATAAAGCAGTAAAGAGGTTATCTTTGGAGAAAAATTTCGTTGGTTGCCATCCCCTTTGCGGAAGCGAAAAGAGTGGAGCGATGTATGCTAATAAAGACTTATATAAAAATTCTTTGTGTATTATAACTTCTAATCCTAGGAAGAGTAAAGTTAGAAAAATTAAAAAACTATGGGAGAGTTTAGAGGCAAAGGTTTATTTTCTTCCTCCTGCTTATCATGATAGAATCATTTCTTATCTTTCTCATCTTCCTCACATTATTTCTTTTTCTTTAGCAGAGGCAGTGCCTTTAAAGTACTATAGGTTCTTTCCCAGAAGTTTTCTGGATATGCTTAGAGTAGCTACCTCTCCACCTCATATCTGGAATGATATTTTTATTTCTAATAGGAAAAACATTATAAAAAGTCTTAATAACTTTCTTAAGCTGTTAGAAGAGTTTAAGAAAGCATTAGCTAACAGAGATATAAAGAAAATTGAAAAACTTATCGTTAGAGCTAACAAAAAAGCAAAGTTAAAATATGATAATTGCTATTGACGGACCTGCGGGTTCAGGAAAAACTACCGTTTCCCGTCTTTTAGCTAAGCAACTAGGGATTTCTTATTTAGATACAGGGGCTTTATATAGAGTTCTTACCTTAAAAGCATTAGAAGAGAATATTAATTTAAATGATGGTGAAACCTTACAGAAGCTAGCTTCTACTATGAATGTTAAAATAGAAGGAGAAAGGATTTATTTGGACGATAGAGAAGTTACCGTCGAGATTCGAACGCCTCTAATAGACAAAAATATATCCCAAGTTGCTAGCCACCCTCAGGTGAGGGAGGTGATGGTAAACTTACAAAGAAAGATAACTTATTGTAAAGATTACGTAGTAGAAGGAAGAGATATAACTACTGTAGTCTTTCCTCACGCAGATTATAAGTTTTATTTAGATGCTGATTTTAATGAAAGGCTTCAGCGTCGTTATAAAGAACTAAAGGAAAAAGGCCTCTCGGTAAGTTGGGAACATCTCGAAGAGCAGTTAAGAAAGAGAGATGAAGCTGATTTTACTCGTAAGGTAGCTCCTCTCAAGAAAACAGAAGATGCCATATATATTGACACTACCAACTTAACTCTTAGTGAAGTAGTGAATAAATTGCTTTCTTATATTAAAAAAAAGACTATTTTTCGCTAAAGATGAATTCCCATAAATCTTTCATAAGAAATTTCTGTATAATTGCCCATATTGACCATGGAAAATCTACTCTTGCCGATAGATTTTTAGAGATAACCCAAGCGATAGATAAACGCAATTTCTATGAGCAATTTCTAGATAATATGGAGTTAGAGAGAGAGCGGGGTATTACTATAAAAGCAAAAGCAGTGAGACTTTCTTTTAAAAGTAAAGACGGCCACGACTACATTTTAAATCTCATTGATACTCCCGGACATGTGGATTTTACTTATGAAGTAGCCAAATCTCTTAAGGCATGTGAAGGGGCAATTCTTTTAGTGGATGCTTCTCAAGGTATAGAAGCTCAGACAGTAGCTAATTTCTATTTAGCTCTGGAAAACAATCTGAAGATAATTCCTGTAATTAACAAAATAGACTTGCCTAATGCCGATATAGATAGAACTATATTTCAATTACAAGAGGTTTTTGGGTTTAAAAAAGAGGAAATTTCCCTCATTTCTGCTAAAGTAGGAAGAGGCGTAAATGAACTTCTAGAAAGAATAGTAAAAGAAATTCTACCCCCTTCAGGAAGCCCCAATTCACCTTTAAAAGCTATTCTTTTTGATTCCAGTTTTGATGTTTATAAAGGAGTAATTCTTTTTGTAAGAATTTTTGAGGGTAGAATAAAGATAAATGATACTATTCTTTTAATGCATAAACAAAATTGTTATAAAGTAGAAGAATTAGGTGTATTTCTTCCCCGACCTTTAAGAAAAGAAGAGTTAATAGCTGGAGAAGTAGGTTATCTGTGCTGTAATATTAAAAATCCCCAAGATGTGGATATAGGAGATACTATCACACTAAAAGATAACCCTTGTTCTTCACCACTTTCGGGGTACAAAAAAATTCCTCCTATGGTTTTTTGTGGCATTTTTCCATCCTCACCTAAGGATTATCCACAACTACGAGAAGCGATACAGAAATTAAGACTTTCTGATTCATCTTTTGTATATGAGCCTGATAATTTGGGTTCTTTGGGTTACGGGTTTCGATGTGGTTTCTTAGGCTTGCTTCATATGGAAATAGTTCAGGAGAGATTAGAAAGAGAGTTCGGCTTAGATCTTATACTAACTTCTCCTAATGTAATGTATACAGTGAAAAAGACCAATGGTGAAATAATTAATGTTGAAAGTCCCCATCAACTCCCTCCTCCTACTTATATTCAAGAAGTTTATGAACCTTTTGTGAAGGTTTCTATTCTCACTCCTTTGGAGAGTATGGAAGCAATATGTCAACTCTCTAAATCTCGAAGAGGAAAGTTGCTTAAAATAGATTATCTAGGCAAAGATAGACTTAATATTATATTTGAATTGCCTCTTTCTGAGGTTGTTGTAGACTTTTATGATAAAATAAAATCTGTCACGCATGGTTATGCATCTTTAGATTACGAGTTTATTGGCTATAAGAAGACAGATATTGTAAAAATTGATATCCTTTTTAATAGAAAATTTATAGAAGCCTTCTCTTTATTAGCTCATAAGGACGAAGCTGAATCAAAAGCGAGAAGTGTAGTAACGAAGTTGAAAGAATTAATTCCTCGTCAAATGTTTGAAGTAAATATTCAAGCAGCAATTGGTTCCAAAATTATTGCCTCAGAAAGGATTCCTCCTTTAAGAAAGAATGTTACCGCCAAATGTTATGGAGGGGATATTACCAGGAAGAGAAAACTCTGGGAGAGGCAAAAAAAAGGAAAGAAGAGGATGAAACAGTTAGGGAATATAACTATTCCTAAAGAAGCGTTTTTAGAAGTGTTAAAGATGTAAGATGGCTAAGAAAAGTGCATTAAGAGAGTGGATAGAGTCTATAATTATTGCTGCCTGTTTAGCAACTTTTATAAGAACATTTTTCTTTCAAATATATAAAATTCCTACCACTTCTATGATTCCTACCCTTAAACCAGGAGATAAAATTTTTGTGAGTAAATTGATTTATGGTCCCAAGGTGCCTTTTACGAGTTTAAGAATCCATGGTTTTCGTAAGCCTCAGCGGGGAGAAGTAATTGTTTTTATTCCTCCCCATGATAGAACTAAGGCTTACATTAAAAGATTAATTGGTCTACCTGGGGACCATCTCCTTATTAAAGATGGTAATATCTACATAAATGGTAAATTAGTTACTGATCCCAGAATTGCTAACCATTACTACTATAATCAAGGAGAATACGGAAAGAGAGAAGAGGAAATAATAATTCCTCCAGGTAAATATTTTGTTTTGGGAGATAACAGTCTTTCTAGCTTGGACTCAAGGTTTTGGGGATTTGTTGATCAAAAGGACATAGTAGGTAAAGCGATATTTATTTGGTGGCCCCTTTCACGTATAGGGATGATTGAGTAAAGAGAAGGAGGAAAGATGGCAAAATTTA
Organism: Candidatus Omnitrophota bacterium; assembly: GCA_003644405.1. Taxonomy (GTDB): domain Bacteria; phylum Omnitrophota; class Gorgyraeia; order Duberdicusellales; family 4484-171; genus B7-G16. The sequence goes on from QNCE01000006.1 coordinate 11,698, forward strand.
AGTTTGTGGGGTTTCTTTTAATTCCTTTAGCATTGATTTCCTGCACAACTGTTCAGAGAGGAGCAGCTACTGGGGCAGTGGCAGGTGGTGCCTTAGGAGCGATTATTGGTCATCAATCAGGACACGCTGCAGAAGGGGCAGGTATTGGAGCAGCTACAGGGGCAGTCGCAGGAGCAGTAATTGCCGAGCAGATGGAGACAAAGTTTTGTCCAAAGTGTGGACGAAGGTTTACTTCTTCAGTGAAATATTGTCCCTATGATGGAACAGAACTGAAACCTCTTAAAGAAAAAGATAATTAGACATCTCAGTTTAAAAATTGTATAAAAGGATAAAAGTTTTATTAGAAGTAAAGAGTATAAATTGTGAGTTTTGCTGATAAGTTATCTATCTTAAGGATTATTTTAGTACCTATTTTTGTGTCTTCCCTTATCTATTCTAAATCTCATGATTATTTTAGATACTTAGCTATAGGAGTGTTCTTTTTGGCAATGACAAGTGATTTTCTAGATGGATTAGTAGCTAGGATAAAGAAAGAAAAATCAGAGATAGGTAAAGTTATTGATCCTCTTGCTGATAAGATGCTTCTAGTTATTGCCTTTGTTTCTCTTAAACTTTTAAATTTCAACATTCCCTTATGGGTAGTTCTTGTGGTAGTAAGTAGAGATTTTATTATCCTTTTAGGTATTGTTATTCTTCACTTCTTAAAGATAGAAGTTCCTATCTTTCCTACCATATGGGGTAAACTTACAACTTTCTTTCAGATGCTTACTGTTCTTACAGTACTTATGAATGTAAGGTTTTCTTTCTTAATCTGGAATTTAGCAGTAATTTTTACTCTGATTTCTGGAATAGGATATATAAAAAGAGGGATAAGTTGTTTAAGCTTAGCAGAATACAAAGCTAAGTAATGATATGATATTTCTAATTTGTTTTTTTGCTTACATAATAGGAAGTTTGCCTTTTGGATATATTATAGGCAAGATTATAAAAGGAATTGATATAAGAGATTTTGGCTCTGGTAACATTGGAGCTACCAATACTGCTAGAGTTTTAGGAAAAAAATGGGGGATATTAGTATTTTTCTTAGACTTCTTTAAAGGGTTTATCTCTCCTTTTTTAGTAAGTTTGGTAGTTAAAGAAAAATTACCTGTGTATTACATTTTAGTATCTCTTTCTGCAATAGCAGGTCATAACTGGAGTCTCTTTTTAAAATTTAGAGGTGGTAAAGGTGTAGCTACTAGTGTAGGGGTTATTGCGGGGTTAAGTTGGATTTATCCCACTCTTACTATATCTTTTTCTCTTGCCTTCGCTCTGTGGTTAGCTATGTTTTTTGCATTTCGCTATGTTTCTTTAGCTTCTCTTATTGCAGGAGCTTCTTTTTTCGGGGCAACTTTATTTTTAAAAGTGCCTTATGAAATTAAATTTTTCTCTTTTTTAGTATTTCTTTTTATTCTTATAAGGCATAAGAAAAATATAAAAAATCTCATTTCTGAAAAAGAGTTGAGATTTTGACATCTTTATTTCTTAAGAGTATAATACTTTTACTTAAGAAGGAGGAAAAGTATGGAAAAAAGTAGAGTAAATGATAGGCGGAAGGCTTTAGAACTTGCTCTTTCTCAGATTGAAAAACAGTTCGGTAAAGGCGCAATTATGCGTTTAGGAGAAGGGGTAAAGTTAGATGTAGAAGCTATTCCTACGGGAATAATTTCTTTGGACAAAGCCTTAGGAGTAGGGGGGCTTCCTCGAGGTAGAGTTATTGAAGTTTTTGGTCCTGAGGCTTCTGGGAAAACTACACTTACTTTAAGTATAATTGCCCAAACCCAGAAAAATGAAGGGGTGGCTGCTTTTATAGATGCTGAACATGCCTTTGATCCTACATATGCAAAGATAATTGGAGTAAATTTGGAAGATTTACTTATTTCCCAACCAGATACAGGAGAGCAGGCCTTAGAGATTGTGGAGACGTTAGTAAGAAGTAATGCTGTAGATTTGATTGTAATTGATTCTGTAGCTGCTTTAGCTCCTCGTGCAGAGATAGAAGGAGAAATGGGAGAAGCTCAGATTGGACTTCAAGCAAGGCTTATGAGTCAAGCTTTGAGAAAGTTAACTGCTGCAATAAGTAAATCTAAAACTTGTGTTGTATTTATTAATCAGATAAGGGAAAAAATTGGTGTGATGTTTGGTTCTCCAGAGATTACTCCTGGAGGAAGAGCACTAAAATTCTATGCTTCGGTAAGGATAGATTTAAGAAAAGTTGCCACTATAACTGCTTCCGATGGAAAAGTTTTGGGGAGTAAAGTAAGGGCAAAAATAGTAAAAAATAAAGTAGCTCCTCCTTTTAAAGAAGCTTTCTTTGAAATAATTTACGATGAGGGAGTTTCTAAAGTGGGAGCTTTAATTGACGCTGCTTTAGCTAGAGGGGTAATAAAGAAATCAGGGAGTTGGTTTTCTTATAAAGATAAAAATTTAGCCCAAGGAAGAGAGTCGTTACGGAAGCTCCTTAGAGAAGAGGAAAACCTTTATCGAGAAATAGAAGAAGAGATAAAAAAAATAGGAGGGTAAGAGGTTATGATGAGAAGAGTATTAACTATTGGCGCTTTTTTTCTACTTTCTATAGGTATTCCTTTTTCAGGATTTTCTCAGCGAGTAAAAGATTTAGAAGAAGCTACTGTAAAAGTTGCTGAACAGGTAGGAGAAGCAGTAGTTTCTATCAGTGCAGTGGTAAGAGAGAAAGTGGGAGGAATTTACTTTCGAGGATCTCCTTTTGAAGATTTTGGTGATGAGTTCTTTAGAAAATTTTTTGAAGAGTTTTTTGGGGAAATGCCAGAGAGAGAATACAAAAGGATAGGTTTAGGTAGTGGTGTAATAATTGATAAGGAAGGTTATATATTAACTAACGAACATGTTATTGCTGGTGCTAAAGAAATAAAAGTAAAACTTTCCGACGGAAGGGAATTTGATGCTGTTCTCAAAGGTAAGGATAGAAGAAGTGACTTAGCAGTGATAAAGATAGACGCTCATAATCTTCCAGTAGCAAAATTAGGAAATTCTGATGATGTTAAAATAGGCCAGTGGGTTTTAGCTATAGGTAATCCTTTTGGTTTTGCTATAGAAAATCCAGAGCCTACAGTAACTATGGGAGTTATAAGTGCTTTACATAGATATTTACCTTCTTTAGGGAAAAGGGAGCGAGCTTATGATGATTTAATTCAGACTGACGCAGCAATAAACCCTGGAAACAGTGGAGGTCCTTTAATTAACTTAGATGGAGAAGTTATTGGTATAAATACAGCTATTATTACTACGACTGGAGGGTATCAGGGCATAGGATTTGCTATTCCTATAAATAAAGCTAAACGAATTCTTAAGAAATTAATAAGAGGAGAAAAAATACTTTATGGATGGTTAGGGGTGAGTATCCAAGATTTAAATGAAGATTTAAGAAATTACTTTGGAATAAGGGAAAAGAAAGGAGTAATTGTTGTTAAAGTATTTAAAAATTCTCCTGCAGAACACGCAGGGATAAAAGAGGGGGATTTAATTTTAGTTTTTAACAATAAAAAAGTAAAGGCAAGTAGAGATCTGGTGAGGATGGTTACTTCTACTCAAGTAGGAGAGAAAATCCCGGTAGTAATATTACGTTCAGGCAAGGAGATTACTTTAACAGTGAAGGTAGGTAAACGTCCCGAAGATATTCAAGAATTAGAAGAGTCAGCAGAAGAAGGATATGTCTTTAGAGGAATGAAAGTAGAAGATATCACTCCTTATTTACAAAGAAGATTTAGAATAAAAGAAAAAGAGGGGGTTGTTATCGTAGATATTAAGGAAGATTCTCCTGCGGAAAAATCAGGTTTAGAGAGAGGAGATGTTATTTTGAATATCGAAGGAAATAGAATAAAAGACAAGGAGGATTTCAGACGAGTAGTAGCTAAAATTAAAGGTAAGTGCTTAATAAAGACTAACAGAGGTTATTTTGTTTTAAAAGAAGATTAAATTTTGACAGATCGATTTAGAAAAGCTTTAAACTACTCTTTTCTCCTTTTAAAGTATAGATTAAGAACTACTAAGGAAATTAAAGAGCGACTTAAAAAAAAGAGGTTCGAAGATTCTGTTATTGAAAAAGTAATAGAGTACCTTCAAGAGCACAACTACATTAATGATAGAGAATTTGCTTACACTTTTATTAAGGAAAAGTTAGAACGTGGTTTTGGTATAAAAAAAGTTATTTCTGATTTAAAGAGGTTAGGTATCCATCACTCTTTAGCAGAAGAGGTTTTAGAGGAAGCAAAGAAAGAATTTAATCAACAAAAAATATTAAGAAGATTAATCGCTAAGCTTTATAGAAGGTATAAAGATAAAAAAAAGAAAAGAGAGAAAATTATCCGTTACCTTCTCCAGCGAGGGTTTTCTTATGACGAAATTCTAAGATATTTAGAAGAAGATGAAAACAGATTTATTGAGGAGTAAATTTTTAAACTTTTTTAAAAGTAAAGAACATAAAATTTTCCCTTCTGATTCTTTGGTTCCTCTTGACCCTTCTTTACTTTTTACTTCTGCAGGCATGAATCAGTTCAAACCTTACTTTTTAGGAGAAAAAAAAGACTTAAAGCGTGCCGCTTCTTGCCAAAAGTGTTTGCGTACAGATGATTTAGAGAAAGTAGGTAAAACTGCCTATCACCATACTTTCTTTGAAATGTTGGGTAATTTTTCTTTTGGCGATTACTTCAAAAAAGAAGCAATTGAATTTGCTTGGGAATTTCTTAATAAAGTTTTAGGTCTTCCTGAAAATAACTTATGGGTTTCTGTGTATCAGGATGACGAAGAAGCACTTACTTACTGGCTTAAAGTGATAGGAATAAATAAAAACAAGATAGTAAAGTTAGGAGAAGACAAAAATTTTTGGCCTGCAAGTGCTCCTAGCAAGGGTCCTAATGGGCCTTGTGGTCCTTGTTCAGAAATTTTTTTTGATAAAGGAGAGCAAGTTGGATGTAAGAGAAAGGATTGTTCTCCTGCTTGTGACTGCGGCAGATTTGTAGAGATATGGAATTTAGTATTTACTCAGTTTAACCGTGTAGGAGAAAATAACTTAGAGCCTTTACCTCAGAAGAATATCGATACAGGAATGGGGCTAGAAAGAATGGCTTCTATTCTTCAGGGCAAGGAAACAAATTTTCATATTGACATCCTTTTCCCCCCTAATCAATTTGTAAGAGAAATTTTAAAAGTTAAGCCTAAAGACCCCTCTAAAGATGCTTTAATTAATGCTATTGTAGACCATACCCGAGCGGCGACTTTTGCTATTTGTGATGGGGTATTTCCTTCTAATGAGGAAAGAGGATACATAGTGAGGAAGTTGATAAGAAAAGCTTTATATCACGGTTATAGTTTAAAGAGAAAGACGCCCTTTTTATATAAACTTGTACCTCTCTATGGAGAACTTATGAAGAATCCTTATCCTGAGGTATGGGAAAAAAAAGAAGATATTTCTGCAGTAATTCTTGCTGAAGAAGAAAAATTTTTTAGAGCAATCGATGGTGGGAAGAAAGTTTTTTTTCTTATTTTAGAGAATGCAAAAAAAGAAGGAAGAAAGATTTTAAAAGGTGAGGAGGTATTTAAGCTTTACGATACCTATGGTTTTGGACCAGAGTTAATAGAAGATTTAGCAAAAAAAGAAAATTATCAAGTAGATTGGCAAGGGTTTAATAAGATTTTACAAACACAAAAAGAGCTTTCACGAAGTAAAAGCATGTTTGAAGAAGAGATTTTTTTCTCTCAAGACTTTCCTGATTTTGAGCCTACTGAGTTTATAGGATACACAGATTTGTCTTCCACATCTAAAATTATAGGCATTGTTAAAGAAAATAAAAAGGTAGATAAACTCTCTAAAGGGGAGAAGGGGATACTTATTTTAGATAAAACACCTTTTTATCCTGAATCAGGAGGCCAGCTCCCTGACAAAGGATTGATTACTACTGAAGAAGGAAGATTTTTGGTGGAAGATGTAAAAAAACTTAAAGATACAATCATTCACATAGGTAAAGTAGAAGAAGGGATTATTAACTATACTGACGCTTTAGCTTCCGTAGATAAGGAGAGAAGGTTAGCTATTATGCGAGCTCATACCGCTACCCATCTTCTTCAAGCGGCATTAAGGAAAATTTTAGGTACTCATGTGACTCAGCAAGGTTCTTTAGTAGCTCCTGATAGATTAAGATTTGATTTTACTCACTTTAAAGGTTTAACCCCCCAGGAATTGGTTAGAGTAGAAGAGTTAGTTAATGAGTTTATTATCAGAGCTGATAAGGTAGAGAAAAAAATAGTTCCATACCAGGAAGCAAAAAAAGAAAAAGCTTTAGCATTTTTTGAGGAGAAGTATTCCGAATATGTGAGGATGGTATCCATAGCCTCTTATAGCAAAGAATTGTGTGGGGGTACCCATTTAGATAACACTTCTCAAGTAGGAACTTTCTGCATTATTTCAGAGTCTTCAATCAGCAGTGGAGTAAGGAGGATCGAAGCTCTAACAGGGAAGTTAGCTTATAAGAAATACTCTTTTTATAAAAATTTGGTGGAGAATTTATCAGTCCTTCTGAGGACAAAGGAAGAAAAAGAAATTTTAAAAAGAATCGATGAACTTGATGTGAAATTAAAGTTATATAAAGAGAAGGTAGAGAAGTTAGAGAGAGAAATATTAAATTCTAAAATAGACAAGATAATAGCTAATAGTACTTATCAGGTAAAGGAAGGGAAGGTGGTAATTGCTCAACTTCCTAACAAAGATTACTCTCATCTTCTCTATCTTAGTGATAAGCTTAGAGAGAAACTCTCTTCTTGTATTGTATTTCTATCTTCGCCTGCAAAAGATGGGTCTATTTTTGTCTTAGCAGTTACTGAAGAGTTAGAAACCAAAGGTTTCTCTTGTAAAGAGTTTATCTCTAAATACAGAGATACCTTAAAACTAAGAGGAGGAGGAAAGGGCTCTCTTTGTCAAGGGATACTCAAAGATAGTAATTTTTCCTCTTTTAAAGATAGATTAGTTTTTGCTTTAGAGGAGTTTCTTTCATGCATCTCTTAAGAAATCTGGCTAATTTAGAAAAGACCTTAGAAAAAAAGAGAAACAGGAAAAAAAGAATAGAAGAGAAAGTTGCCAAGATACTAAAGGATGTAAGAGAGAAAGGCGACCAAGCTTTAATTGAATATACAAAAAAATTTGATAAAGTAAAGTTAAGTGTAAAAGAATTAAGAGTTTCTGAAACAGAAATTAGTGCTTCTTTCAATGAGCTCAACTCTTCTATTATTTCAAGCCTTAAGCTGGCTATAGATAATGTAACCAAATTTTATAAATTTCAAATTCCTAAGTCTACCAAGATAAAGGAGGCTAACGGAAAGGTTTTAAAGGTAAGTTATATTCCCTTAGAAAGAGTAGGAATTTACGTTCCTGCTGGGCAGTTTCCCTTAGTCTCCACTGTATATATGACAGCCATTCCTGCTATCGTAGCAGGAGTAAAAGAGATAGTTTTGGTATCTCCGCCTACTAAGCAGAAGACTATAAATCCTTTCATTTTAGCAGTAGCCTCTCTCCTTAAGATAAAAGAAATTTACAAGGTAGGAGGAGCTCAAGCTATAGCTGCTTTAGCTTATGGGACTAAGACCATAAAGAAGGTAGATAAAATTATTGGTCCAGGTAATGAGTTTGTTACCGAAGCTAAACGTCAAGTATTTGGTCAAGTAGATATAGATGTCCTTGCCGGTCCTTCTGAGATAATTATTATTGCCTCTAGAGATGCTAATTTAGATTATATCGTTGCTGATTTAGAAGCTCAAACTGAACACCGTCAGGGGTTAGGAATAGTAATTACTAATTCTAAAAAAATTGCAAATCAGTTAAGGAAAAAAAGATTACATGGGTTTGTGGTAAGAGTAAGAAGCTTAGAGGAAGCTTGTAGTGTAGCAAATAAGATTGCTCCTGAGCACTTAGAAATTTTAACTAAAAAGCCTTATAAACTTGTTAAAAAAATTAAAAATGCAGGGGCAGTTTTTTTAGGAGAGAATTCGCCAGTAGCCTTGGGAGATTATCTAGCTGGACCGAGCCATGTTCTCCCTACTCAATCTACAGCAAGATTCTTTTCTGGTCTAACTCTGAAGGATTTTTTAAAGGAAGTTCATATTGTAAGTTATACGAAAAAAGCTCTTACTGAGGAGTTTCCTGTCTTAGAAAAAATAGCATCTTTAGAAGGAATGGTAAAGCACATCGAAAGTGTAAAGAAAAGATTATAAAGAGAAAAGGAGGAAAAATAATGAGGAAAGCAAAGATAAAGAGAATAACTAAAGAAGTAAATATTGAATTAGAGCTAAAGCTTGATGGAAAAGGAGAGTATAAAGTAGAGAGTGGTATAGGTTTTTTAAATCATATGCTTTCTTTATTTGCTAAGCATGGATTATTTGATTTAAAACTCAAAGCCAGAGGAGATTTAGATGTAGATTTACATCATACTAACGAGGATATAGGAATAACTTTAGGAGAAGCTTTTTACAAAGCATTAGGCAAAAGAAAGAAAATCGAGAGATTTGGAACTGGTTTTGTCTGTATGGATGAGGCTTTAGTAAGGTGCATAGTAGATTTAAGTGGACGTTCTTTTCTTAAAGTGAAACCAAAAAATATCCCTACCCCAAAAGTAACTTATTCTTACTCTCACTTTAAGCAGTTCCTTAAAGCTTTTACAGATCACGCCAAAATAAACCTTCATCTGGATATCTTAGAAGGAGAAGACCTCCATCATATATTGGAAGCTTCTTTTAAGGCTTTAGCTTTAGCTTTAAAGGAAGCTAGCAGAATAAATCCTAGAAAGAAAGGTTTACCTACCACTAAAGGCAAGTTAGATTAAGATGCTTATCATACCTGCAGTTGATATCTTGAATGGAAAAGTAGTGAGACTTTATCAAGGAAAGAAGGAATTTGTTCGTATCTACAGCCAAGACCCTTTAGCTATAGTTTCCCAATGGAAAGAAGAGGGAGCTAAATTTTTTCATATTGTAGATTTAAACGCTTCTTTTGGGGAAGGAGATAATTTATCTTTAATTGAAAAAATTGGTAAGTTAGGAATGAAATTTCAGGTAGGAGGTGGAATAAGAAGTATACAAAGAGGAGAAAGGATTCTTAAAGCGGGTGCAGAAAAAATTATCTTAGGTACAAAAGCTTTGGATGAAGAATTTTTATCTAGTGCTATTTCAAGATTTAAAGAGCACATAGGAGTGAGTGTAGACATTCTTTTTGGGAAAATTCACTATGAGGGGTGGAAAAAAGGAACCGATTTAAATCCTTACGAGTTCATCCAATCCTTAATAGAAAAAGGTGTTACCTGGATAATCTATACAGATATTTTCCGTGACGGCACGTTAAAAGGACCAAATATAGAGGAGATAAAAAAACTAGCTTCCTTTCATCAAGCTAAATTTATTGTTTCAGGAGGAATTGCTGATATCTCCCACATAAAGTTAATTCAACAAGAAGCTCCTTTCATATATGGCGTGATTCTGGGAAGAGCTATATATGAGAGAAAAATAGATCTCAAACAAGCCCTCACCTTATTCTCCTAAAAATTAAATGAGAAGAAGAGTTTTTATCTTAGGAGGTTTGTTAAGTTTCTGTAGCTACTTTACGGGGTTTTCTCAAAGAATAGAACTCTCTCCTATTTTAATAGAGAGAATAAGGTACCTTACTATTTTTCTAGAAGAAATGAAATCCAATGAACTTGAAGGAGTTCCATTTGGCTATTGTGAGAAAGTAGTCGATTACTTTTCGGAAATAGAGTTAAGAGAGAGAAATCTTTTTGGTGTTCAACAGGATTTATCGATAAGGGGAGCTAATTTTGAAAATAATTTTGTCTATCTAAATGGGGCAAAAGTGAATGATCCTCAAACTGGACATTTTAGCTTACAAATTCCTTTAACAGAATTTGATTTAGAGAAAGTAACTATTGACGGGTCTTCTCTCCAAGTAGCTTTCCATCTAAAGAAGCCTCAACGAGAAGGTATTCAGTTGAAATCTAGCTGGGGCCAGCATAGTTTATGGGAAGAAGCCTTTTCTATAAATTTCCCTTTAAAAGAAATAAAAAATAGGATCTCTTTTGAGCATAAGATTTCTTCAGGTTCTAAACAGGATACAGATTTTAAACTTCATAATTTGGTTTACTATGCTCTTTTAAATGAAGAGGAGAATAACTGGGAGTTTCTTTTTGGTTGGCAAAAAAAAGATTTTGGTGCAGATAGCTTCTATTCGTCTTTTTATCCTCACCAAGAGGAACATATTGACCAAAAATTTTTCCAGTTAAAGACAGAGATGGGTATTCATTCATTTTCTTTCTCTAATAATTTATATTTCCGACACCATAGAGACAAATTCGTTTTAAATCGTCACGATCCCTCTTTTTACACTAATTTTCACACTACCTATGTATGGGGCGATGAATTTCTTTTTAAGATCTTTTCAGGTTTGGACTTTCTTACAGGAATATTTAAAGAAAAAATTACTAGTACTCGTTTAGGAAGACACTCTCGCATAAAGAAAGAGTTAACATTTAGATTTACTCCTCAACTAAGGAGCAACTTACTTTCTCAGTTAGATTTATCTTTACTTCATTGTCAGGGTTATGGATTAAATCATTCCTTTAGTTCTCGCTGGGAGTATTCAATAGGAGATGCTTCTAAAATAGGTCTTTCTGTGCATAGATTGTTGCGTTATCCCTCTTTTACAGAGCTTTATTATTTTTCTCCTGTTAATAGGGGGAATACTTCTTTAGAAGAAGAGAAGATTTATAGCTTGGAATTTTCTTTTTCTCATAAAGTAGAAAAAAATATTTTTACCAAGTTATCTATATTTTTTAGGAAACATAAGGATGCCATAGATTGGGTAAAAAATAATCTCTCCTCTCCTTGGGAAGCAAAAAATTTGGGAAAATTAGAAGTTGAAGGAGGGGGTTTTACTTTAAAAATTAATCCATGGGGAGAAAAATTGAGAAGTATCCGTTTTAGCTACACTTATTTACATTCCCCCAAAGCTAGTTACTCTTATTCTAAGTATGTATTTGATAGTCTTCAGCATAAGTTTGTATCTCAATGGAAATTGTCTTTATTTGGCTGGAACTTAAATCTATTAGGAAAATTTAATAAGCCTTATCGAAGGAATAGTTATGTCCTTTGGGATTTAAAATTAGAAAAGAATTTCTTTTCTAATCTAAAATTTTTTATTGAAGGGACAAATATATTTAACCAAAATTACTATGAGATGGTAGAGATAAAAGGAAATAGCCGTTGGTATAAGATAGGAGTAAAAGTAAATTTTTAAATTTTTCTTCTGGACATTTCCAAAAAATAACCCTGAATTTCTCTAATGCGCTATAATCCAGTGAGTTAAGAAAATTAGATCTGAGTAGCTGCAAAGGTGAAATTTTAGGTTAAAAAATGAGCAAAGACTTCCCCAAAATTTTGGAAATCTAATGTTTTCAATGCTCTTTTAAGGTGAGAAATCCCGTTGTAAATTATCCATTTCGGAGGTGATAAAAAATAGGGAAACTC
>QNCE01000007.1 GCA_003644405.1 Candidatus Omnitrophota bacterium
CCGCGCAAAGAGTTTATATAATCATCTATTAGTTTTATTTAATGCTCAAACTTACTTTTCTTTCCAAATCAGTGTGGGAACAACTGATTAAATACTCGCCTTTCAGGCGAGAGTTGTTTCCACCACCCGCGCAAAGAGTTTATATTTAACTCCTTTCCTTCTTAACAACTCGCAAAAGCCTCCTCTTTTTTTATCACAACTAACATAGGAACGACTAATAAATCAACTTGACCTTCGGCCAAGAGTCGTTTACCGCCACCCGCGCATCTTTAAAGATTTCCTTCTGCTTCCCTTGTGTGTATATTTTATATCACAATTTATAGCTCCAGACAAGATTAATTGTCAGTGGAATACTGTAAATATTCTTCGCACTTTCTCTTTGACAACTAAATAAAAAACATATCCTCACATAATTACCAAAATCAACCCGGGCTAAAATAGCTCAGAAAGGAAGATACACCTTACTATGAACAGACCAATGGATAATTTAACAGTGAAGGTATGCCTAAAGAAACTGTGAGCTATCAGAAGGAATTAGTATATGTTTAAATTAAAAGTGCGAAAAAATATTGACAGTAATAACCAATGGAAAACTTTTGAGCACATTTTCTAATATGTTATAATAAATTTAGAATAGAGGCAATGGCTAAGTTAATATTTTTAGGAACAGCTGCTAGCATTCCTTCTAAAGATAGAGATAACACTTCTTTTCTCTTTCTGCATAGGAAAGAGATGTTCCTAATTGACTGTCCCGGAGCTATACATCAAAAGTTACTAAAAGCTGGCATAAACTTTAAAGACATTAAAAACATTGTTATCACCCACCAACATCCTGATCATTTCTACGGAATAATAGGGCTAATTCATGCCCAAGGATATTTAAGTAAAAAGTTAGCCATTTTCTCTAACCAAACTACAATCCTCCTTCTTAAAGAGCTAATAAGAAAAGTTGGATTAAACAGATACCCCTTCCCAAGGCTGACTTTTCATGATGTATTCAAAAGAAAGTTTTTCTACTCTTCATCGTCCCTGAAACTGGTAGCAGTTAGGAATAAACACATTCGCAACTCCTTTGGAGTAAAATTTATATTCGATGGAAAAACACTCCTCTATTCATCGGATACAGCTCTATCAAAAACCATCTTAAAAGAAGCAAAAGAAGCTCAATATCTTATCCACGACTGTACTGCCTCTTCCTCTTACTTTAAAGAATATCCCCAACTTTATAAGATGCATACTGATGCAAAAACCTTAGCATCTATCCTGAAAAATATACCGCTGAAGAAGATAATTCCTATACATTTTCTACTCTTAAAAAAAGGCGAATTAAGAAAGATAAAAAAAGAACTCACTCCCTTAGGGAAGAAAATCTACTTTCCTTCCGACTTTAGCATCCTAACTCTCTCTTAAGCTAAAAAGGATAGTTGAAATTATTTGGTAAGCTGACCTTTTAAGTGATAGGTAAGATAGATAAAAGGCACTCTTTATCTTAAACATCTAACTCCACCTCTCCCCACAAAGCAATTCTCCCTTCAAAAGCAACAACTACTGCCTTGATAGAGGAGTATCCTTTTGCCTCATTTATTACTTTTTCTATATCGCCGATTTTCTTTATTTTATTAGAGAAGACAGTAGCGAAGGTATCGGCAAGAAGAGAATCAAGAGCTACAACAGTAACTAGATCTGCTCTACCAAAATTTAGACTATGACCGAAACGTGAAGAAGAACTAGCTACCCCAAAAGGAGATTCCTTTTTTTTGATCTTTACTGTTATAAAATTAGGAGAGAAATTTTCCCCCAGATAGATGCCGATTTTTTTATCTTCATTTATCTTTAGAAAAAGATCTCCTCCGTTTTCTAGAATCAGCTCATTGCAATAGTTAAGAATCTCTTTACCTACATACCAACTTATTCCTCCTGCCACACAGGAAAAAGGCCCTATCCCACTCACTTTAGAAGCAGCAATCATATCTTTTACAATAGGGGGAGCAAAAGGATCCTCCTTCCAAGGAGTAAGAGAGGTTAAAAAGTTAGGATAACTCCTAATATAAGAAGCTATATCATCATAATACCTCTTAAGCAAAGATTTCACTATTGTTTCATCTAAAGGTTTATCACAACTTAAATAGATATCGCTCTCTCGATAACTTACCTCTAAACAAAAACTAGATTTATGAAGTTCTCTATAGAAACGCTCTTGGTAATTTAACATATGCAGAGAAAAAAATTTCTCTTATAAGCTGGTAAGTCTTTTTTGTTCCATTGCCATAATCTAGGGTAATTCTTTCCTTGGCTATAAATCATCTCAGAAAGTTTAACACAACTACTTTAGGAGGATGAGTAAGGCTATCTTTGCTGATTTCTATAAAATCTAACCCTCTTTCTACATTTTTCTTACCTTCTAAAAACTCTTCTACTCCTCCTATATTAAATCCTAACTTAGGCGTCTTAAAATGCATAGGAATAGTTATCTTGGGTTTTAGCCTTTCTATTAATTGAGTTGCCTCCTTCGCATCAATAGTAAAAGTTCATCCTACCGGCACTAATACAACATCAGGGTTTTCTAATTTAGCATAATCTAGGTCTAGAGTTCCTAAATCCCCAAAGTGAATTATTTTTAAATCTTCAGCTTTTATGATAAAGATTATATTTTTGCCTCGTTGAGCACCTTTTTCCTTATCATGGTAAGAGAGAATTCCCTCTACCTCTACATCTGCAAGAGAAAAAACTCCTTCCTTATCTAAAACTTTTGCTGAAGAAAAATCCTTGGTATAACCATGGTCGAAATGATAATGAGATACTGTCACAATATCTGGCTCCATCCCTATAGGAGCATAACCCACCGCTCCTGAGTAGCTTCCACTTTCGTAAGGATCAGTAATTATCTTTGTCCCTTTTTTTGTTTCCAGCAAAAATGCAGCATGTCCTAACCAACTTATCTTCATCTCTCCCTCCTCTCTTCTAGTAATTTTTTAACTGCTTTTAAATAATCCTTTTCTTTTATAATTGGTCTTCCTACCACAAAGTAATCAACATCCTCCTTTAAAGCATCCTTTACCGTAGCTATCCTTGTCTGATCATCTTCTTTTCTTTTTCTTATCCCTGGAGTTATAGTGAGAAGGCCAAAAGACTTTTTTATTTTTCTTGCTTCCCAAACACTACATACCACTCCATCTAACTTACTTTCATAGGCAACTTTAGCTAAAGTCATTACTTTAGAAAGGGAAACTTTCTTTGAGGTTAATTCAGTAACTCCTATTATTAAAGGAGGATGCTGCCCTCTATTTTCTGCTTCACTTACTAACTGTTCTTTTAAAAATCGCAAAGAGTCTTTTCCACTCCTTAAGTGTACAGTAAATGCCCATACCCCCATATCCATAGCAAGCTTTGCCGCTTCACTCATTGTGTTAGGAATATCAAAAAATTTTAAATCCAAAAAAACTTCTCCTCCTTGGTTATTAATCCACTTTATAATTTTGGGTCCTAAAAAGGTGTAGGCAATAAGACCTACTTTAAATTTTTTAACTTTAGGATAGAGAGCTTGGACCACTTCCTTTATTTTTTTCTCACTAGCAATATCTAAAGCAACTATCAACTTCTCCCAACTCTTCTTAAACAACTAACCCTCCTACCAATTCATTTATATCCTTTATTTTATTTTTTTGCATATACTTAATAATGCCATTTAGAATCGACTTTGCTGCATTAGGGTTCACCAAATTAATTGTACCTAAACTTATAACTTTTGCCCCTACCAGAAAAAACTCTATAGCATCACGGTAATTATCAATTCCTCCTCCTCCTATAATAGGAATCTTAACAACCTTAGCACACTCCCATACTCTGTACAAGCTTAGTGGCTTTATGCCTTTACCTGAATATCCCCCATAGACCCTCCCTAAAAAAGGTTTTTTTGTATCAACATCTACACCCATAGCAAAAAAAGTATTAACTAAAGAGAGGGCATCGGCTCCTCCGTACTCAGCAGACTTTGCTATTTTTCTGATATCCTCTACTTCTCCTGTCAACTTCACAATTAGAGTTTTTTTAGTAATTCTTCTTAAGGAATCAGTGATTTTAAATGTTAACCTTGCACTCTGAGAAAACATCTTCTTCTGTCTTAAATTAGGACAAGAAAGATTTATCTCTATTGCTTTAATACCCTTCACTCTATCTAAAACTTTCACTACCTCTACATACTCACTAGGAGAATACCCCCCTACGCTTACAATAAAAGGAACACCCAGTTTCTTTATTTTAGGAAGTTTGTTCTTCAAAAAACCCTCCACACCTGGATTGTCCAAACCTATAGAGTTAAGCACTCCACACTCAACCTCTCTTATCCGAGGAGGAGGATTACCTCTACGAGATTTTAAAGTTATAGTTTTGGTCACTAATGCTCCTAAGGAACTAAAATCCACTAAAGAGGATAGCTCCTCTCCAAAGCCAAATGTACCTGAAGCAGTTACAATAGGATATTTTAATTGAAGTTTTCCTATTTTTACCCCTAAATTCATTTTCCAATAATCATCTTCAAAGAAACTAATAAAAGGAAAACGCCAAAAAGCTTTTTCAAAAGAGGATCGCTTACCTTATGGGCAAACTGAGCACCAAAAAGAGCACCTATGAAAAACCCTATACAGATAAATATAGCCATGGAAAGTTTAACGTTTCCCTCTAAGTAATACTTTATAGCTGCTAAAAGACCAATTGGAGGAATCATTATTGCCAAGGTGGTGCCTTGAGCTTGATGTTGAGTAAGCCCAAGTAGATAAACTAGTACAGGAATTAAAATTGTCCCTCCTCCAATCCCGAAGAAACCACTAAATACCCCTGCTACTATCCCCAGCACAAGATATAAGATTTGCATTGTCCCTCCTTACTAAAAACTTGGTTCAATACAAAATGTTCTATATTTAAGTGAATTCTTTAACCCCCCCATCAGAAAGAAAAGATTGGTTAAATACTTCATCTTGGCAAAACTTGACCATTTACTATAAGGTTCGATATTGAAAGTAGGTCTGAAATAACGAAAAGAAAAGAATAAAAAAGGAATTAAAAATACCCAACTAAATAGTCTTATCCACAGCGATGAGAGGAAAAACCATTGAAGAGTAAAGAATATCAAGAATAGAAATCCAAAAAGGTGCATAAGGTGAAAATTGCCTAAATAGATAAACCCTTTAATAGGCGAAGGGAAACGAAGGATAAAGTGATTAGGATATCTGCCAACGAACTGCAAAATTATCTCCATAGAATTTTTAGCATGTCTATGAAGAAGAGGGGGATGGGCTTCTCCGTAAGAACGCCATACTTTTAGAAGTGATTTTAAATCTGCTCTGTGCATATGGTCAACACTAGCAGAAGGCAAAAAGTAAAATTTCCACTCCTTCTTCCTCACTCTTAATCCAAAATCAATATCCTCACCAGTAGGTAACTCCCAAAACATTCTCTCTACGGAATCTACTGCTTCCTTCCGGTAAGCTACATTAGCAGTAACAAAAAAGTAAGCTCTGTGCCCACATACCTCAGTGGGATAACAAGGGTGGTAATCATTAGAAGGGGGGAAATACCCTTCTTCTAAGTTTCCATACCGCCAACTCACCCGGTTAAAACCAAAAGCTTGACAGTAAATCTCTACAAGGTTATTAGGGTCTACCTTTAAAGTATAAATCTCTCCCCCTACTGCTCCAACTTTTCCATCTTTATTAAATATTTCTAAAATTTTATAAATCCAATCCTGAGAAGGAGCACAATCACCGTCAGTAAAGAAGATAAAATCTCCTTTTGCCTCCTTTAAAGCTTGGGTACGTGCAAATCCTGGAGAAGGACAGTTAGGGATCTCTATCAATCTTACGTGGGGATTTTTTTTCTGATAATCCTTAATAATAGAAACTGTTCTATCACTGCTTCCTCCATCGGCAAAGATAATTTCTAAACTACTACGAGGATAGTCTACCTTGGTAAGGTATTGAAAAGTCTTACCTATTGTTCTTTCCATATTCCTTACAGGAATAATTATGGAAACAAAATCTTTTCTCATTAGAACCCCCTCCCCCTAAAAAACATCTTTTATATTAAAAACTGGCCCCTCTGTACATACCCTTTTATATCCTCTCTTGGTAGCGATTACACATCCTAAGCAAATTCCTAACCCACAACCCATAAATTGCTCCCAAGAAGCTTCTCCCTCTACAGAAGGATATTTTTTTAGAATTTCTCCTAAATTGTAAATCATATCCTTAGGCCCACAAGCATAAATTCTAGGTAAGGCTTGAATCTGGGAACTTTTAAGTTTTCTTTCTAGGAGTTCGGTTACCATCCCTTTAAATCCTACTGAACCATCCTGGGTAGCTACAAATATTCTAAATCCTAATTTAACAAATTCAGACCTAAGGATGAGCTCATTCTTTTTCTTAACTCCAAAAAACAGCCACCCTGTATATCCCTTCTTTCTAAATCTATTTAACTTCTGAGCCAGATAAAGTAAAGGAGCTATCCCCATTCCTCCTGCCACAAGGATAGGGAAGGTATTTCTTTCTATAGTAAAGGGTCTTCCTAAAGGACCTAATATATCCAAAGAGCTACCTTTTTTATAACCAGAAAGGATATGAGTGCCTTTTCCTCTTACTTTGAAAAGAATAAATACATCGTTTCCCTCTACCTTATTAATACTAAAAGGTCTTCTTAAAATGGTGTGAATTATCCTTACATGGAGAAAATGACCAGGTAATGATCTTTTAGCTATATAAGGAAAGGTAAAGTTTAACCTGTAGATATCCTTGGCTACTTTTTCTATTTTTTTCACATTAACTCTTAATAATTTCATTCTACTTATCCTACAAATACAAAAATTAAATTTTTTTTGCCTTTTCTAAAATATTAACCAAACAAATTTTTCTATCCTCATTTATACCATAAAATGCTCGCAGAGATTTCTGTTTCCGAACAACAATCCCTCTACTTTCCAAAAGGAGAAGATGCTTAGAGGTACTTTTATAGGAAAGTCTTATCTTTTGAGAAATTTTTTCTAAAGGAAGCTCTTTCTTTCTAAGCAAAAGCTCTATAATCTCTAAGCGCTTAGGATTACTTAAAGCTTTAAATAGATGGACTACTTCCTTCTTCATTCTCCTTTTCGTGCGAATATAAGAATATACTATAACTAATTTAAACTGTCAACAACTTAACTTTGTAAAGAAAGAACGTTAAAAACCTCCTCAGAAAGAGCAAAACAATCCACTTCCATAAGTGCTCTTACAGAGTTTCCCACAAATACTTTCTCTGCCCCTAAAAGGTCATTCAAGGAAATAACCTTTTCTTTAACTTTTTTTCCTTAATTAATTTTTCTCTCAGGATTCCTGGAAGAAGACACACTCTATAGAAGGAGTAAATAAATCTGCTTTCTTAAGTAAGAAAATATTAATAATTGCTCCTTCACAAACTTGATTGTAGCGATTTAGAAAAGGAGTAAAGGTAATTATATCTTCAACAGGAAAAAAATAGACTTGTTATTCTCATCATCAAACTGAACACTCTCTAAAAACACAAAAGGAAAGTGGAGTTTATCTTTTAAAAAGGTTTTAAATCTTTCTCTGTAAAAGGAAACATTTACCTCAGCTTAGGGAAGGAGAAGTTATATAGTAATAATACCTACTACTTCTGGCAATAAGGACAAAAATAGGTCCCCCTTCATCCAATTATTTTTCTCTTTATAGAGCTCTTACATCTCACACAGGGTTGGCCCTCTCTTTGATAAACCTTCAAAAAAGGAACATACTCACCTTCTTTTCCATCAATCTGACGGTAGGTATCCACTGAGGAACCTTTTCTCTTTATTGCTTCTTTCAAGATGGAAATAAGACATCCATAAATTCTTCCTAACTCCTCATCAGTGAGACTACTTGCTAATCTTTCAGGATGAATCCCTGCGCAAAAAAGGGATTCCTGAGCATAAACATTCCCTATACCCGCCAAAAACGCCTGATCCATAAGAAGGGGCTTTACCTTCGTTTTTTTTCCTTTAAAAAGCTTTATAAACTCTTCTCTTTTTAGCTGTAATGGTTCAGGACCCATCTCTTTGACAATACCAAGACTATACCAATCATTTACTAGCTTTATTTCTCCTAACACTCGTGCATCACAAAAATTAAGCAGTCTCCCATCAGAAAGTTTAAAGATTACCCGAGAGAACTTCTCTTCATTTCTGCTTAATATGATCCAACCACTTATTCTCAAGTGAATAACAATAAAGAGAGATTTGTCTAATTTAATAATTAAAACCTTCCCTCTTCTTAAAATCTCTTTTATAGATTTCCCTTCTATATTGGATTTAAAATTTTGGGGAGTAATTCCTTTTATTATTCTTTTATCCTTAACTATCACCTCCTTTATCTTTCTATTTACAACTTCATCTTCTAACTGCTTCCTTATTGTTTCTACTTCAGGAAGTTCAGGCATCATTCACCTCCTTCTATAGATATATCTTAAGTTATCTCTAATTTCTCCAATAATTCCAACTTACAACTAAAAAGATTAGAGAAACAGAAATACTTAAAAAGATTAACTCTCTAAAGAAAAATTCCCTCTCAATAAGTCTTTCTTCCAATATCTCAAAGAGAAAAGTCCCTATAAATACACTTATCAAAGAAGGTAATTCTTTTTTGATCCATCTAAATTTAAACTGAGTTCTTTCTCTTCTCTTATTATCTGAGGAAGGTAAAATATTAAAAACAACAAAAATAGAAAGAAAACCCAAAGTTTAAATATAACCAAGACAACCCCTAAACCGATTAAAAATATACCTAGATACATAGGATGTCTCAGTAATTCGCAAGGCCCATCCTCTACAAGTACTTCACCACATTTTGATTTTTCCTCTTTATACCCTCTTGCAGAAATCCTTAGAGAAAACCCTACAAACACAAAAAATATTCCTAACATATCAGTAAAATAATCGAGAATGCTATTTTTATAAGAAGCGAATACAAATTTTCCTCCCAGAATAACAATAATAAGCATAACAAAAATAGTAAGTCCCTGATACCGAACTCGTTTCTTCATTTTTCTTTTATTAATTTCACGTATACATTCCTCCTTCTGGGGCCATCAAATTCACAGAAATATATTCCCTGCCAAGTACCCAACACTATCTTGCCTCCTTCAATTATCAGAGAGAGGGAGCTACCTAAAAGGGAACTCTTTATATGAGAATCAGCGTTGCCCTCAGCATGAGTATAACCCTTTTGATACGGAATAAGCTCCTCTAAATGGTTTATAATATCTCTTCTTACGGAAGGATCCGCATTTTCATTTATAACTAATCCCGCGGTGGTATGAGGACAAAAAACAATACATACTCCTCTCTCAATTTTTGACGCTCTCACTACCTCCTCAATCTGAGAGGTTATATCTATAAATTCGCTTCTTTTTTTGGTAGTAATAGGAATAGTAACCATCTTTAACGATAAACTAACATTGCTAATACTGTCATTCTACACTGCAAGACCTCTGAACCAAGGGATTTAGGAGAAAGTGTATACTTCTCTATAGTAAAGAGTTTCGGTGCTGATTCCAAAGAGTAAAAGAAACTAACCAACTGATACATATTTCCCTCACAACGAAGGTTTATTGTATGTTTCTGGAAAAAATCCTTCTCTTCTACTGACCCAGGTCTTATATAGACTAGATATACTCCTGCCTGCTTAGCAAGTTTCTCTATCTCTTTAAGAAACTGAGTTGTTGCTTTCTCTTTGGACATCTTTTTAGAAAAATAGGAACTATACCTATCCCTTTCTTGGGAGATAAACTTTTTAAGAGAAAGCAAATGTAAATCTTTTTTAAGAATTACCTTTTTTTCTTTGATTTGTTTGTCTATGCTCTCTGTCTTTAAAAAGATAGGTTCAATTATTACAAATTTAAAAATGGTTAGGCCCAGAAAGAAACTAGCAATATAAAAGATTACTTTTTCCCGGGGCGATAGGCGTGTTAAAAATTTTTGAAAAACATCTAATCTCATTCTTTCCTCTCTCTCAAAACCTTGGCAATCTTGATTACCAACTCAAAATCAGTAACATCTTTCTCATCTTCTTTCCTTTTAGCAGTGTGCGTAGTTTTAACTTCCTCAAATAAAGATGATTTATTTAATCCCTCTACAAAAGAAATTATCTCACCAAGGTTATCAGCCGTGCCTTTAATAGAGAAAGTGCCTTGACTATCAAAACCAATTTCTAAAATCTTAACTTTTTTGGGAAGGTAATTGTAAATTTCTCCTAATACTTCTAGAGAGTAGCCTCTTTTAGTTAAATATCTCCTTAACCATTGAATCTTATTGAATTCACCTTCTACTTTCTCTGCTTCTTTGTGAATTGATTTAAACTTTTCATTCAATCTGTGGAAATAGAACATCTTTAGATATAATCTCCCCCCAAAGAAGAGACAGATAAAAATGAAAATTGCCATCACCATTACACCCATTTTAACTATTTCTTTACTCTTCTCTTCAAAAACTCTTCTTAACTTCACCTCCTCAGGAATCAGATTAAACTGGGTGTCTGAAAAACTTAAACCAGAAGTAATTACATTTAAAAATGAGGTATGCTCACTAGCTAAGATTATATCTTTGGCTTGTGAAGATAAAGGTAACTGTTCGGGATAGAAAACAAAATCTACTGGCAAATCTAAGTTGCTATTTAAGTAAGGAAATAACTCTTCTTTGACTATCTTCTCCCATCCTAAAATAACTAATCTTACAGGTGTCTTCTCAATACCTTCACTTTTGTAGACCTCCAATGACTTCTTCATCTCCTCCTTAAACTTTTCTCGAAAGCGGACTGAATCTGTTTTAAGATGCTGAATTCCTATGGGGATACTCCTTACAAAAATCAAGTTGCCCTGCGAAGAAACAGCAAAATCTGTAAATGCTGAATCTATATTAACTGCAATAAAAGGGTACTTTGGTTGTTGATGCCTAAGAGTTTTATAAAAGAACTTTACTATGCTCTCCGAAGAAAAACATACTTTGTAAGGTTCTATTCCCAATTTTCCTAGTAACTGGTATTGTCTTCTTACCACCTCTCTAGGGACAATAATCAGAAGTACCTTAGTATAGCTTCTTTGGTATACTCCCAACTTCACGTAATCAATAATTATTTCTTCCCTAGAGTAGGGAGTATGTTTAGTTATCTGAAGGTTCATAATGTCATCTATCTCCTTAGGGTCCAAGGAAGGAACTTCAATGTTTTTGGAAATTGCAAGATGAGGAGGAATTGAACAAATAGTATAAAAACTTTCTGCTTTTACCTTTTCCAGAAAGGAATTAACTATCTCCTTGGAATCTTCTTCAGAAAGAGTCTGGATATCTTTGTTCTCTAAGAAAACTACTTCTTTTTTTCCTCGAAAACCTTTTATATAAGCTAGTCTCAAATTCCCACTGTTAAACTCTAAGATAAAAACATCCGCTTCTCTAGAAGAAAAAAAACCTTTTTTTCTATTAAACAGATTCATAACTCTCGCCAGAATAGGATCTTGCCTTTTCTATCAACTACACAAGTAATCTCCTTACCTAAAGGAGAAAACACTAAGGTAGCTCTGCTTCTAATTAAGAAGGTAGAAGAAGAAGTTGTTAATCGGTGAGTAGAAATAAGATTATTTAACGAATTAATCTCCTCAGCAGATAAATAGTAAACCTTAGTTAACTGAGGAACAATTGTCTGAAGCTGAGTAAATACTCTATCATCAGAGGTACCCCATTCTTCATCCTCTCCTTTTCGGTATCTTATAATTTTCTCTACAAGTTTATCTCTTAACCCTAATGCTTTTAGTATCGGGAAGGTGGCAGTATTAATATTTACCTTACCATCCCCAAATACGGTAAGGTAATCTTTTACCTTATCAAAAAGCTCCTTACTCATACCTTTAACTAACAAAAGCTCATCTAACACTTGAAAAGGAGAGTCTTTGCAGTGATAGGGTAAATCTAAATTAGTATAGTATAAATCCTCGGCACTTCCTATAGGAATGGATAGAAAACTATCTTGATCACGCCAATCAACGATAGCAGCTGCAATTTCCTCTGCCTGTATCTCATCCACACCAAAAGCTTCTAACAACCTCTTTAAGGTTCTTCTATCAACAGTATTTATATTTAACTTACTAGCCTCATCCACTACCCCAAAATAAGTTTTAACTTCTGAGTCTTTATAACTTCTTATTTGATAACTAACAGTAAAACTACCATCTCCCAACCTAAAATCTTTAAACACTTGAGGATTATTAGCCCAATCATCTTTTAAACTATCCGAAGGAGTATTATCTTTCTTTAACTCCATAATTGCTTTCTTTACTCCTGAGGAAGCAAGGGAATGTAGGAGAGTATCATAGGTTAATCTCTTAGCAAGGGTAATTCTTGCTCTCATTCCTTGATTTAAGTATAGAACGAATACAGATAAAATTCCTAATACCCACAACGAGAGAATTAGTATAGACCCTTTTTTAACTTCCGATGGGTATCTGGATAACCCTCTCAAATTTGAACTCCTTCTCTGAGCTAACAATGATAATTTCAACTCCTACAGCCAGAGGGAAAGTTCCTTTTTGCCAGTTTTTATACCAAAAGTATTCTTTTCCCTGAGGATCGTAAGAGTAAAATCTGAATTTTAGCAATTTCACATTCTTCAGAAGAACCTCTTCTCTTCCTTTCCCTGTATAAAGTCCACTTATATCGAACTTTACTACTTTAACTGTTTGTGTTTTTTTATCAAAGAAGTAATTTACTTTCCCTACATTAGCTACTAAATTAGGATGAGATAAAGGAGAAATTACTAATGTAGGAAAAGATACACTGTCTTGCTCTCCTAAAAATTCTACTCCCTTATAAGAAAAAGTATTTCTCATATCTTTAGCAATCTTCTCAAAGAAAATACTAACTTTTTCTTCCAAGATCTCTTCATTTGTCCTTTTCCATACATCTATTCCGTTACTTAAAACTGCATACAAAGCTGCACCAATTACTACCATAAGAGCAGTGGTAGAAAGGAGTTCTAGGAGAGTGAAACCTGCCCTCCTCTTGAATAATTTTAATCCTGGTATATTCCCCTTTGATGAACCAAATAATTTATACTTTTCTGATTCTTTCTCCCTAACTCCCTTAAGATATAAGAAAAAACTACTTTTCCTCACGCTCCTGATAAAGCACATAAAAAGTTTTTTTTACATTTACTTTTTTATCTGCTTGTTTCCAACTTACACTCAAATTAACCTCGTAAAGATTGTTCTTTTTAATTCCTTCCACAAGATTGTAAGAAAGTTGATAGAAGAATTTACGATTCCCTAACACTACATAGTCTCCTCCTTGCAGAGGCAAAATTCCTTTATGAGAGATACTATCCTCAACCATCCACGCTTCTTTCTCTAACCAATCTTTTACTCCTAAATAATTCTGAGAGGAGTTGTAAATCTCTAAAGAAGTAAGCATTCCTCAGTAAATTATAAAGACTCCTAAAGAAAGGACAACCACTGTAGCAAGAACTTCTACAAAAGTAAACGCCCTTCCTTTAACCATTACAGCCTACATGTATTAATTAAAATTTAACAAAATTACTCCCAATTAGTAATGTCATCCCCACTTTCTACGCCATCTCTTCCTAAGGAATACAAATCATAGTCAGGATTATGTTTACCAGGTGAGATATACTTATATTCCCTTCCCCAGGGGTCAATAGGCTTTTTTTCTAAGTAAGGACCATTCCAGTTAACTGCCGAGGGTGGTTTACTTAGGAGAGCTTTTAAACCCTCTTGAGTGGTAGGAAAAGCCCCATTATCTAACTCATAGAGCTTTAAGGCAGTGGCAATATTCACGTTGATATCTGCTTTAGCAGCAGCAATTCTAGCCTGCTCACTCCTCCCGGTGAGACGGGGGAATACCATAGCTACTAGAGCGCCAATAATTATCACTACTAACATAAGCTCAATAAGAGTGAAACCTTCCCTCATACCTTCTCCTCCTCTTTACTATTAGATACTTCTCCTAAATAAGAGTTAATTACGTATTCAACTATCTTCTCTCGATGAGATAAGGAAATGTCGATAAATTCTAATCCTACAGCGTATCTTTCCTCCTCTCCACCTCGTTTATTCATCCATATCACTCGACAGATAGCTTTTAAAACCTCCTCGCTGTTAGGTAAGTTAAACTTTACTCCCATCTTTATCATACCAGAAAAAAGAGCTTCCTTACTTATTCCTGAAGGAAAAACCACCTCAGCACCTATACCTAAAGCAGATAAATTATTTATCTTTCCATCCACTCTTTTAGGAAAACCAGGCATTCTTACATCACTAAAGAATATAAACTGAGAAGCAATATTCTCATACCACCGCACTCCTTCTCTCTTCTCTTTGCCTTCATAGTTCATTCTAAATTCCATCTTCTCCTCCCTCCTTACCTTTCAATATACTTTATCCACTCATCCTGAAGTTTGGTTAAGGGATTATCTATCTGAGGATAAAAAACTTTCAAAGCATCTAAAAAAGGTGAGCCATCACGGAGTTCTCTACAGAATTCTACGAATTTAACTGCACCAAACCTTTTCATAATAAAATCTATTAGTGAAACTGCCTCCAGATAGTAGATATGCACTTTTTCCTCATCATTAATACTACGGATATCAATTTCTGTCAACTCCTTTAAAGAAATCAGCTTGCCCTTATATAGAAGAATCTTCATAATCTTTTTCACAAATTCCCTTTTACCTTCTTCTTCCCATTGAGCTATTCCTTCATCTATCCAGAGAGGAATATTGCTCTTAAACCCTACATAATCTCTAAAAATTAAATGGGTAATCTCATGAGGTAAAATAGTAGTAAGGAACTTTTTACTTCCATAAAAACTTACAATTGCTTTCTTCTGATAATCAGCCATTCCTTTTGACCAGACAGGTTGATGTGTAGATTTGACAAAAAGAGAGTGGTTAGGATAGATGAATATTTTAACTCGTTTATCCCAAAGCCAGAAATTAGAATACCTCTCGTAACCCAAATCTAGAGCAATTCTTCGATAGTAATACTCCGCTTTCCTTAAAACCTCTTTAGCAAACTCTTTATTTTCTTTAAAAAAAACAATAAAGTGGGTTCCTTTTAAATTTAGCCAGTTTCCAGCATGGAGAGAAGTCAGAAAAGTAAGAAGAAAAAATATTACTATTTTTCGTAAGAGGGGACTTCCGGACTTACTCACTCCTTTAGAAAATTTACCTTACTGCTAAGTTAATTTGAAATATAGGAAGGAGCATAGCCATCACAATAAATCCCACTACTAGACCTATTCCTAAGATGAGTAATGGTTCTAGAATTGTAAGAAATACTTTTATTCTTTCCTCTACATCTCTCTCATATATCTGAGCTATCTCTGCGAAAGTATCATCTAACTTTCCTGCTTCCTCTCCTACTTTAATTAGATCGGCAACAAAAATAGGAATTATTTTGGAACTCCTAAAAGTACGTGCTAAAGGTATGCCCTGCTGTAAATCCTTCCATCCCTTAGTTAACTCTTCTCGAATAAGCTCGTTAGTTACTACAGGAATAGTCAATTCAATAGCTCTTAAAATGGAAATTCCACTTCTTATCAAAACCTCTAAAGTTCTAGTTAGACGTGCTAGCTCTTTCTCTAAAAGTAACTCCCCCAAGAAGGGAATTTTAAGAAGAACTCCGCTGAAGAATTTTCTTCCCTCTTTACTTCCCATCTTCCTTTTAATTACCAATCCACAAACTCCTATAGTAAGTAAGAAAGCGCCCATCCATTGAGGAAAATGAGAGCTGAAGGAAATAATTATCTTGGTAGGTAGGGGTAAACTTTCCTTCAGATTAGCAAATATTGTCATAAGTTTGGGCATAACAAAAAGGAACATAAAAGAAACTGTCCCTATAGCCACTGCTATCATAAGAGAAGGATAGATAAGAGCTAGCTTTATCCGAGAAGTCACTTCCTGTTGACTCTTAAGGTACTCTGCTAACCGGAAAAGAGCCTCTTGAAGAGTCCCGCTATCTTCACCTGCTTTAACCATCCCTATATAAAAAGGAGGAAAAATCTTAGGGTAATTCTCTAGCGTTAAGGAAAACTTACTGCCTTCTCGTAACTGAGCATGTATATCTTCTATTATACCCCTTAAGGTAGGGTTTCTAAACTGATGAGAAAGTACTTCTAAAGCATGCAAAATAGAAATACCTGACTTTATAAGTACACCTAGTTGCCTGGTAAAAACAATAAGTTCTTTTCTTCCCAACTTCCCTCGTACTCTCTTGGAAGGGGAATAAGAAGAAATTTCCTCTACTTTTACAGGAAAATATCCTAAGCTTTCGATTCTTCTTATTGCCTCTTCTCTATTAGAAGCCTGAATTTTACCCTCAATAGTAGTCTGGGGAGTATCCTTAGCACGGTAGTAGTAAATAGGCATCTTAGAATTTTTCTTCCTCTACGTACTTGGTTAACCTTGCCCTCTCACTACCAGTAAGGTCTAAAAAGCAAACTCCTATCTCATATCCCTCACCGGAAGGAATTTCTTTAGTCCAGACAACCTTAACTAAACTCTCCATAGGAGGATTACCGTCAGGTAGTTCTACTTTCAGCTGAAGAATCGTGCCTGGATTAAGATGTTGGGAAGAGAAAAAAGCCAAGCCTCCTGCACTTATATTATCAGTTAAATTAAACTTCTCCTCTGAGGGAGAAAGAAGCTTACCTTCGGGTGTCTTAATTACTTTGTAACGAAGATTTACTTTACTGCTTATCCGGGGATAAATTCTTTTATCTTCTTGGGAAGGAGATAAAGAAAACTCTTTTGTCCCTTCTAAGACATTAATATCTTGAGAAGAAACTACTCTCACTATCTCTTGAGGAGTGGTTACTCCTAATAGTACTTTTCTCCATCCATCCTGATGAAGGGTATGCATCCCCCTAGAGATAGCTACTTTCTTTATTTCCGTAGAAGTAGCCCTCCTCAAGATAAGCTCTCCTATAGAATCGTCTACAAGTAAAATTTCGTAGATTCCCGTTCTCCCTAAAAATCCTGTAAAATTACACTCCTGGCATCCTCTTCCTTTAAAGATAGTTACTTCCTTCTCCGAAGGAAGGCCAAGTTCAGAGATGATTCTTTCTTTCAATTGATAGGGAATCTCTATATCAGGTTCTTTGCAATGAGGACAAACTACCCTTACCAACCTCTGAGCAATAAATGCTTCTACACTAGAGGAAAGCAAATAAGGTTCTATTCCAATATCCAAAAGGCGAGTTACTCCACTAGCAGCATCTTTAGTATGAAGAGTGCTCAACACTAAGTGCCCGGTTAAGGCTACTCTTATAGCAATTTCCGCAGTCTCTAAATCACGCACTTCACCTACCATTATTACATCAGGGTCGTGGCGAAGGATACTACGAAGTCCTCTTGCAAAACTAAAACCAATCTCTGGCATCACTTGTACCTGAGTTATACCTTTCATTTCATATTCGATAGGGTCCTCTATAGTAATAATTTTTTTATCACGGGTATTTATCTTACTTAAACAAGCATAGAGAGTTGTAGTTTTCCCACTCCCTGTAGGACCGGTGATAAAAATTATTCCATAGCTTTTCTTAATTAAATCTTCCAAGATCTTTAAATCTTCTTCTAGAAGACCCAACTTCTCTAAACTAAAAAGCATTTTGACAGGAAGAATCCTTATTACTACACTCTCTCCAAAAGGAGTAGGTAAGGTAGAAATTCTTAAATCTAACGTTTGTTCCTGAGTTTTAACTATTGCTCTTCCATCTTGAGGAAGTCGACGCTCCACAATATTCAGATTACACATAATCTTAATTCTAGAAATTATAGGAAGAAAAAAATCTCTTATTTGAGGATTAACTTCCGCTTCATACAGTACTCCATCTATTCGATAACGGATAGAGACACTATCCCGGTAGGGTTCAATATGGATATCTGTAGCCCGCTTCTTATAGGCATCAAGAATAATCTCATTTACCAATCTAACTACTGAAGCATCCTCTACTAACTCCTCTATATCTTCTATCTTTTCTTCTTTTATCTTCTCTACTCTAGGGGTAGAAATCTTTTCCATCGTCTGAGCTCCTAATCCGTAATACTTCTTTAACATTTCCTGAATCTCTTCTTCACAAGAAAGAACTACCTCAATTTCATAGCCTAAATGAGCCCGTATCTCATCTTGAATTTTAACATCCAGAGGATATGAAACAGCAACAGTTAAAGTTCTTTCTCTCAACTTTAAAGGCATAAACTTATAGTAAAAGGCTATGCGAGAAGGAACTTTTTCTATCGCTTCTTTTTGAATAGAAAACTGTTTTAATTTTATATAGGGGATGTTAAGTCTTTCTCCTAAAGCTTTTAAACAATCCTCTTCCTCTAAGAGGTTACTCTTTACTAAGAGAGAGATTAGATTTTCTTGAATGTTTTTTTTTCTTAAAAGGGAGTTGATCTCCTCCTCAGAAACCAATCCTTTACTTACTAAAGCCTCTTTAAGTATTCTGTCAAAATCTTTAGGCATATTTAATTAAAATTTAATTTTTAATTTTTTACTTTCTTTATCTCTAATCCAGTTAGATAAAGCATTAGCTAAAGCATTCTGTCCTAGTTTCTTTAGTTTCTTTACTATCTTCAACGCTGATGCTTTATCACCTTTTTTATAGTAAGCTCCCCCTAAACCTACATAAGCCTTAAAATAGTTAGGATTAATCTTTAAACACTCCTTGAATGCTTTTATAGCCTTTTCATAATTCCCGGTTTCAGTATAAGCTAAACCTAAATTATAATTTAAAAGATAGCTTTTAGGAAATAACTTCCTTGCTGCTAAAAAATAGGTGATTGCTCGAGAAAAATCTCCTTTGGCTGTATAAATAAGTCCTAAATTATAGTAAGTAAGGTAACTTTTGGGATTAAGTACTAGAGCCTTTTTATAATACTTTATAGCCTTAGAATAGTCCTTCCTCAAAGCGTAGATAATTCCTAACTGAATGTAGGCTAAAGTATGTTTGGGGTTTAACTTGATAACTTCCTCGTACTCCTTTATTGCTGAATCATAATCTTTTATCTTTACAAAGTAATTACCCTTCTCAAAATGGTCAGCAATCTCTCCTGCCTCTACTCTGAAAGAGAATAAAACTACTAAAAAAACCAAGATCGGCTTCCTCATAAGGTTAAAAATGGAGATTTCCTATCATATAAAAACGATCCTCAGAGATACGGTCTACATCCCCAGAAATAATTCTCTCACATCCTTCAAGAGTCTCTTTTAAACTTACATATTCCCCTTTTCTTCCCCTGTAAGCCTCAGCAACAGAAAACGGTTGGGTAAGAAAAAATAAAAGTTTTCTTGCTCTCTCGTAAATAATCCTATCCTCACTGGAAAGTTCCTCTACACCGATTACCATTACAATCTTCTTAAGTTCTTCGTATCTTTGAAGTATCCTAAGAACTTCTTGAGCAATTCTATAATGATAACTCCCTACAATATCAGGATCAAGATTGGCACTAGAGGAAAGAAGAGGATCTATAGCAGGATATAAACCCAATTGAACTTTTTCACGAGAGAGAACAATTATTGAATCTAAAAAACTAAAAATAGTTACTACCGCAGGATCGGTTAAATCATCAGCAGGCACATAAACTGCTTCTACCGAAGTTATAGAACCTCCCCCCTCCTCCCAAGCTTTTATCCTCTCATGAAACTCACTTGCTTCTAAAAGGAGTGTAGGTTGATACCCTGTCTCTGAAGGAAGATGCCCTAAAAGAGTAGAAATTTCTGCTCCTGCCTGGATGAAACGGAAGATATTATCTACAAATAAAAGCACATCTTGGCCTCTCTTTTTAACAGATTCTGCTATAGTAATCCCAGTGATCGCTCCAATAAACCTTGCCCCTGGTGGTTCGTTCATCTGGCCAAATACTAACATCGTTTTAGGAAGGACCCCTAATCTCTTTAATTCAAAGTACAACTCATTACCTTCACGAATACGTTCTCCTACTCCCGCAAAAACTGCACTACCTTGATGTTCTTTTACAATATTGTGAATAATCTCTAAGGTCAACACACTTTTACCTAAACCTGCTCCTCCTAAAATTCCTGTTTTACTCCCTTTTACCAAAGGATATAAAAGATCGATCATCTTTATCCCTGTTTCTAAGATTTCAAATTTTCTCTTCTCTCCTTCTCTAACTTTAACCTTTGTATCCACATCCAATTTCCTTATAGGAGAATGCTCTACAGACTTAATCTCTCCCTGTCCATCTATTGGTTCTCCTAAAACATTCATTAATCTTCCGTAGAGAGACTCTCCTACAGGAATCTGGATAGGACTTCGATATATATAAGCAGGGGTCTTTCTTCTTACGTTTATGGTAGAATCTATAGCAATACAGCGAGCAATATTTCCTTCCATATGTTCTGCCACTTCCAAAATAACTTTTTTACCATCCACTCTATGAATAGCTACCTTCTCAAAAATTTGGGGCACTTCTTCAGAAGTAGAAAACTTTATATCTACTACTGGACCTTGTACAGAAATTACGTAACCAGTGGTTTTAGCATTGTTATCTATATCCATAATTCAATCTTCCTGCAAATATCTCTCTTATACTTCTATCGGTAATTTCGTGCTGAAGCCGGAAATATTTAAACTTAAGTTTTTGGTCCATATCTTCCAATTTTTGAGTACACTCCTCTAAATGTAAAAAACGAGCAGCAAATTCTGCTAATCTACTCATGTTAAATATATCATATAGTTTTCTCCCTAGCCACAAAAAAACTAAATACTCTACAATTCTCTCTATGGAAGACTCCAAAATAAAATCTTCTAACTGAAGATAACTTTCCTTCTCCTTAAGCCCGTAAGGTAAAAGAATTTCTTTTTCTATCCGTTGAACAGCTAAGGAATAGGCCCGAGGATAAACTATTTTTACTACCCCTATCCTTCCATTAACAAGTTCCCCTATAAGATAATTGCGTAACTCTATTGCCTGGTTAAACTTAGTATCATCTTTAATCCCTTCAAAAGCAACAACTTCTTTAACTCTGCCTTGAGCGTAAAGCTTACCCCTTTCTCCCACAACAATAAATACCCCTCCTTCCTTTATTTCATCTAACGCTCGGTTTACTATTTCCCTGTTAAGTCCACCTAAGAGGCCGGCATCAGAAGTTACCGCTACCACTGCTAAGGTTTTGGTAGGAGGAATAATGAAAGGATGATTAATCTCTTCTAAATTAATCCCTCCTAAAAAACCTTCTATATAGTGAGAAAATACTTCAAAAGGTTGCAGTTTTTTCTCCCACATATGGTACTGAGATATAGCGATTCCTTTAAGGACTTTTAGAAGAGAATGTAACCCTTGGTAAAATTCTATATCCTTTTTTATCTGAGAAAGGGCAGGCATAGCTAAAACTTAATTTTATTACTCTTTACTTTCCTCCTTAAAATATCTATCTAAAGCCATATAAAGAATCTCTATGCAATCATCAGTAAGAACCTTTCTTTCTCTTAATTTAGAAAGAAAATCCGGGTACCATTCTCTTAAACGGGAAATAAACTTTTCCTTAAATTTCTTAATTTGAGATACTGAGAGTTCATCTAAAACTCCTATACTTATGGCGTAAAGAAATACTACCCCCTCTTCCATAGGTAGAGGTTTATTTTTAGGTTGAATAAGAATCTCGGTTATTGCTTGCCCTCTCTTTAAAGAAGCAATTGCTTCCTTAGAAAGGGTGGCTGCTCTTAATTGGGTCATCTGAAGAAGTTCGCGATAGCGAAGATA
>QNCE01000008.1 GCA_003644405.1 Candidatus Omnitrophota bacterium
AGACATAATCTATTTGACAAATTTGTAAAATGTGGTATAAAACTTTTCTATGAAGAAGACGAAGTTTTATAATGAATCAGCAAGAAAATGGGTCCTTATTGATGCCAAGAATAAAATTCTAGGTAGATTGGCCACTCGTGTTGCTAAGATTTTGCAGGGTAAAAATAAATCAATTTATTCTCCTAATTTCTTGTGTGGTGATTATGTTGTGGTAATAAATGCGAAATATATCAGGGTTACGGGTGAAAAACTAAAAGAGAAAATTTATGATAAATACTCAGGATATCCAGGTGGTAGAAAAGAAATAACCCTAGAACGACTTATGCAGAAGAATCCCGTTAAAGCACTTTATTTAGCGGTGAAAGGGATGCTTCCCAAAACTACTTTAGGTAAAAGAATGTTAAGGTGTTTAAAAATTTATCCTGAGGATAAACATCCACATTGTGCTCAAAGTCCTGTTAAAATAGAAGTTTAAATATGCAAGCAACCACCCAAAAGAAATTTGCTTTAGCTACCGGTAGAAGAAAGGAGGCTACAGCTCGTGTAAGAGTAATTTCTGGTGGTAAAGGTTTAATTTTTATTAATGGTAGAAAGCTAGAAGATTATTTCCCCACTATAAACTGTCAAATGCAGGTAAAAAAACCCCTTATCGTTACAGAGATGATAGATAAAGTCAATATAAAAGCACGAGTTAGGGGTGGAGGAATCGCAGGCCAAGCAGGCGCGGTAAGCTTAGGTATAGCAAGAGCTTTGGTTGAGATTGATCCTACCTTAAGAGGGATGTTAAGAAAAGAGGATCTTTTAACACGTGACCCTCGTGCTAAAGAGAGAAAAAAATACGGTCGCAAAGGAGCCCGCCGTCGATTCCAGTGGACCAAACGTTAATAACAACCTTCTTTTTTCTTTAAAAAGTAGCCTAAATATAGTAAAATTACTAAAAAAGAATTAATTATTGAATAGCCAAAAAGGATGTTTTATGAAAAACAGCAAACTTTTTCAATTGACGCTATTTGAACTACTGCTAATTTTCTTCTTAAAGGTTAATCTTTGTTCCTTTTTAACAATCCACAGAATGGATAACAGTAAATGCTCTCAACTTCTCTTTCAAAACTCAGGTGGTAATTATGTTGCCAATATTCATACAACCAATACAGTAAATGGATCTCTGATTTTTAGGGTAGGACCTAATAATTCGGATCCCCAGAGTTTGCCTATCAGATTAATTATAACAAATAATAGTAGAGTTGGTGTTAACACAAATAACCCTGGAGGTCATACTTTAGCGGTAAATGGTTCAGCAGCTAAGCCAGGTGGTGGCAGTTGGTCCACTTTTTCAAATATAAGGCTTAAGAAAACCGAAGGCGAGTATAAGTGTGATTTAAAGGAAATCGTAAAACTTGCATCTATACGTTATCATTATAAGAAAAAAATGAATTGAATTTACCTGCTGATAAAGAGTTTATAGGACTAGTTTTTTAAGATGTGCAGAAGGTTATTCGGGAGGCAATTAAAAATGATAGAGGGTATTAATGTTAGATAACGATCCTGTTATATGGGCAATGCTAAATGCAATAAAAGAATTAAAGATAGAAAATGATAAATTAAAAAAAGCGAATAAAGGGGTTAGCGACAAAGATAAAAGGATTCGAAGGTTAAAGGGTAGTTTTTCACACTTAATTTGTTTCTCGCCATTTTAAAATATTGACGGTTATAAGATTTTAGTTTATTATAGTTTAATTTTTTATGAGTACAAATAAGATTTTAAAAGTAGTAATTTTTGGAGCGACAGGATTTACAGGGGAAAAGTTAGTTGAACTTCTTTTAAAACATCCTTCTGTAAGAATTACTTACCTCTCAGCAAAAATAGAGAAAGACTGTTATTATAGCGACCTCTTCCCTAAATTTAAAGGTAAAATAGACTTAATCTGTGAAAAACCTAATATTAAAAAGGCTAAAAACTTGGGAGATATCTTCTTTCTTGCTTTACCTCATACTGTATCAATGCGAATAGTTCCTTACCTTTTAGAAGAGGATAAAAAGGTGATCGATTTATCTGCTGACTATCGATTGAAAAATACTAAATTGTATAAGGAGTACTATAAGATAAATCATACTGATAAAAGAAATCTAAAAAAAGCTACATACGGACTAGTTGAATTTTTTAAGAATAAAATTAAAGAAAGTAAACTTATTGCTAACCCGGGTTGTTACCCCATTTCTACAATCTTGCCTTTAGCCCCTTTGCTAAAGGAGGATTTAATAGACCCAGAGATAATTATAGACGCTAAATCTTCAATAACAGGTGCAGGAAGAAAACCAGCTGTTGAATATCATTATTCAAATATTTCCAATAACTTATGGGCTTATAAACCATTCATCCATCAGCACACCCCTGAGATAGTAGAAGTACTAAAAAGAATCTCTAACAATAAGGAGATAAAACTTAACTTTATCCCCCATGTAGTAGGCATTGAAGTTGGAATTTATTCAACAATCCACATTAACTTTAAAAGAAGGATGACGACGAAAAGTTTGATAGGAATTTATAATAAGTATTATAAAACCTCCCCCTTTGTGAGGGTAAGGGTTAGTTTGCCTAAATTAAAGGACGTTACAGGAACGAACTTTTGTGATATAGGGTTTTATATAGACAAAAGTAGGAAGAGAGCGGTTATATGTTCCTGTATAGATAATCTTATAAAAGGAGCTAGCGGCAACGCCATTCAGAATATGAATGTGATGTGTGGGTTTAAAGAAACCGAGGGCCTTTTATGAAAGTACCTGAAGGGTTTCTATTGAGTGGTATAAATTGCGGCATAAAAAGGGGTAAAAGATTAGATTTAGGACTCATTTTTTGTAAAAATGGAGCAGTTGCCTGTGGTTTCTTTACTAAGAATTCCAATCCTTCTTATTCGGTAGTAGTTAGTAAAAAGAATATTAAAAATTCCATAAAGGCATTAGTTGTAAATAGTGGTAATGCTAATTGTTTTACAGATAAGAAAGACTTACTTAATACTATCAAGTTATGTAAATCTTTGGCTAGAGAGTTAAACATTAAAGAAGAAAATGTTTTGATTGCCTCAACCGGTAAAATCGGTCAAAGTTTGCCTTTTTCTAAAATAACTAAAAGTTTATCTAAACTTTGCGAAAAGTTAAATATAAATAAAAGGAATATAAAATCCTTTGCAGAAAGTATATTAACTACCGATACTCATAGAAAAGTATCTTTTCGTGAAATTGAAGTAAAAAGAAAAAAGATAAAAATATTAGGATTTTCTAAAGGAGCTGGTATGATTAATCCCGAACTGGCAACGATGTTAGCTTTCATTATTACAGATGCGAAGATAACGAAATCCCTTTTGAAAAACATCGCTAAAGAAGCTGTGGAAGAAAGTTTTAATTCCATCTCTGTGGATGGTTGCACCAGCACCAATGATAGTGTAATTTTTTTGGCAAGCAAGGAATCTTGGCAAGTAAAAGATAAGCAATCCATAGCTAAATTTAAGATGGCTTTAAAACAAGTTTGTAGAGAGTTAGCAAAAATGATAGTTAAAGATGGAGAAGGGTCAACCAAGTTTATTCAGATCAATATAAAAGGAGCAAAAACACAGAGAGAAGCCAAATTAGCTTTTAAAGCGATAAGCTCATCAGTTCTTTTTAGAGCATCGATGTATGGTAAGAATCCCAACTGGGGTAGGATTGTTGCTAGTTTAGGCCAGGCTGGAATAAAATTAAGTGAAGATAAATTTAGAGTAAAAACAACCCCTTTAAAGAATAGAGAGATAAATATAATAGTTAATTTAGGAAGGGGCAATTATAGCTGGTGTGGTTGGTGTTGTGATATTACACCAAATTATATCAATATAAACGCTAAATATAATTAAAGG
This sequence comes from Candidatus Omnitrophota bacterium, assembly GCA_003644405.1. Taxonomy (GTDB): domain Bacteria; phylum Omnitrophota; class Gorgyraeia; order Duberdicusellales; family 4484-171; genus B7-G16. The sequence continues at coordinate 3,888 of QNCE01000008.1, forward strand.
GTTTATGGAAGAAGCTATAAAAAAAGCAGATATTTTAATAGAAGCACTTCCTTACATAAAACAATTTCATAAAAAGATTATGGTGATTAAATATGGAGGTTCGATCCTAGGGGAAAAAAGGGTGAGGAAGTCCGTATTAGAAGACATAGCTTTTTTAAGGTACACAGGGATAAGGCCAATATTGGTTCATGGTGGAGGACCTACTATTACTGAGAGATTAAAAAAATTAAAAATTTCTTCGCAATTCGTGGAAGGTTTTAGAGTTACCGACAGCAAGACATTAAAGGTTGTGGAAGAAGAACTTAATAATTTGAACGATTTAATAGTTAAAGAGATTACATCTCATGGTATAAAAGCTAGGGGATTTAAAAAAGAGGATAAGATACTTCTAGTGAAGAAGAAAGAGAGTAAAAAAGATTTAGGTTTTGTAGGGGAAGTTGTGGATTTTAACCGTCAAAGTATAGAAGAGGTTTTAAGTGAAGCCATTCCTGTGATATGTCCTATGGGAGTATCGAAGGATAATACTACTTACAATATAAATGCTGATGAGGTAGCCTTCTTTTTAGCTTCTTATTTGCCTGCAGAGAAAATTGTTTTTCTTACAAATGTCTTAGGGGTGATGCGTGATCCCAACGACGAAGATTCTTTAATTTCTACTCTTACCGTGAAGGAGGCAGAAGAACTCATTAGGGAGAAGGTGATTGACGAGGGAATGGTTCCTAAGGTGAAAGCAGCAATAGAAGCGATTAAACACGGGGTTAAAAAAGCTCATATTGTAGATGCTAAAATTTCCCATGCTATTCTTCTTGAGATTTTTACTAATGAAGGAATAGGTACAGAGATTGTTGCTTAGAATGATGAGTAGTGTTCTTATCCCTGTATATAAGAAAATAGGACCAACTTTTGTGAGGGGGAAGGGAAGCTATCTTTGGGATGAAAGAGGAAAGAAGTATCTTGATTTATTTCCCGGATGGGGAGTATCTATTTTAGGACATTCTCATCCTCAGATAGGTAAAGTAATTTCTCAACAGGCTAGAGAACTTATTCATCTTCCTAATAATTTAGTTCACCCTTATCAGGAGAAAGCAGCTAGAGAGTTAGTGAAGCTTTCTTTCGAAGCAAAGGTATTTTTTGCTAACTCGGGTACAGAGGCAGTGGAAGCAGCCATTAAATTTTCTCGTCTCTATGGAGGAGGGAAACGATATGAGATTATAATGATGAAGAATTCCTTCCACGGAAGAACTTTTGGGAGCCTTTCTGCTACTGGTCAAAAAAAATACAGATATCCTTTCAGACCACTTCTTCCTAAATTTATAGAAGCCAAGTTTAACGACTTTGAGGATTTAAAGACAAAAATTAATAAAAAGACTGTAGGAGTTATTTTAGAGTTAATTCAAGGAGAAGGAGGAGTAAATGTAGCTGATTACGATTATATTCAGAAAGTAAGTACCTTATGCAGGAAGAATGATTTACTTTTTATAATAGATGAGGTTCAGACAGGTATGGGGAGAACTTCTAAGATGTTCTGTTATCAACACTATGATATTAAGCCGGATATTATGCTATTATCTAAGGGATTGGGAGCAGGTTTTCCTGTGTCAGCGATGTTAGTAAAAAAAGATATTGCTGACATAATGGGAAGAGGACTTCATGCTTCTACTTTTGGAGGGAATCCTTTAGCTTGCCGGGTAGTTTTAGAGGTATTAAAACTGTTAAGAGAAGAAAGAATTCTTTCTAATGTTAAAAGAGTGGGAGAGTATCTTAGGAAGAAACTTATTGTATTAAAGGAAAGGTTTGGTTTTATTAAAGAAGTGAGAGGGAAAGGGCTAATGGTGGGGATAGAACTAAAAGGCAAATCCTACCCTATTTTTGAGGAAGTTCTAAAAAGAGGAGTAATTATTAACTCTACTCATGAGAATGTCTTAAGGATAATGCCTGCATTGAATGTTAAAAAAGAAGAAATAGATGAAGGCTTAAATATTCTAGAAGAAGTTTTTAAAAAGTATGCTAAGTAATTTTATCTCTTTAAAGTATTTTTCTAAACGCAAAATAAATAACCTGATCACTCTTACTGCTCGGATAAAGAAGAATCCTCAGAAATTTAAGAGAGTCCTAAACGATTTTACTATAGGTTTACTTTTTCAAAAGCCTTCTCTAAGAACAAAAACAGCTTTCTACTTGGGAGCGCTTCAGTTAGGTGCAAGGGCAATCTATTTTTCTCCTCAAGAGGTCCAGATGGGCGAAAGAGAGGCTACTTTTGATGTAGCTAGAACATTGGCTCGCTACCTAGATTGTGTAGTCCTAAGATGTTTTTCCCATCAAACAATTTTAGATTTTGTGAAAGCTTCAACTATTCCTGTAGTAAATGGATTGAGTGACTTTCTTCATCCTTCTCAGGTTTTAGGAGACTTATTTACTCTCCATGAGGTAAAGAAAGATATAAGGAGGATTAAGGTTGTTTTTATAGGGGATGGTAACAATGTCTGTCACTCTCTTCTCTATGGTTTTAGTATTATAGGAGGTAATCTAGTTGTTGCTACTCCTGAAAACTATTCTCCTAATAGAGAAGTTGTACAGGAGGTAAAAGATTTTGCTAAAGTAAGTGGAGCAAAAATAGAGGTTCTTCATGATCCTATAAAAGCAGCAGAAGATAGCGATGTTGTCTATACTGATGTATGGGTTTCTATGGGTAAAGAAAAAGAGAGTTCTAAGCGGATAAAAGCATTTAAAAAATTCCAGGTAAATGATAAAATTCTAAAAAAGGCTAAAAAGACATGTGTGATTATGCATTGTTTGCCAGCAAGAAGGGGTCAAGAGATAACTAGTAAAGTTTTAGATAGTAAAAACTCTATCATATTCTTGCAGGCAGAAAACAGACTTCATTCTGCTAAGGCTATTTTAGTTTACCTTCTGAATAAGAAGTTTTCCCAAGATTAAGTTAAGATGAAAAAAGTCATTTTAGCTTACTCAGGAGGATTAGATACTACTTGTGCTATTAAGTGGCTAAAAGATAAAGGGTTTAAAGTTGTATGTTTTTCTGCTAATCTAGGGAGTGAATTTTCTCCCCAGGATTTAAAGAAAAGATCTTTACAAAGTGGAACAGAAAAAATTTATATTAAAGATTTAAGAAGAGAGTTTGCCTACTTTTATATTCTTCCTGCTTTGAAGGCAGGTGCCTGCTATGAAGGAAAATACCTTTTGTCTACTGCCTTAGGAAGACCTTTAATTGCTAAATACTTAGTTGAGATTGCTAAGAAAGAAAAGGCTAGCTTTGTTGCTCATGGAGCTACTGCTAAAGGGAACGACCAGGTGAGATTTGAGGTGAGTATAAGTATATTGAATCCTAATTTAAAGATAATTGCTCCTTTAAGGGAATGGGAATTAAAAAATCGTCAGGAAGAAATCGATTACGCCAGAAAAAATAAGCTTCCTATAAGAGTTACTAAAGAAAAGCCATATAGTATTGATAAAAACATTTGGGGGCTTAGTATAGAAGGAGGAATTTTAGAAGATTTAAAAAAAATTCCTCCCTCCGATTCTTACCTTCTGATGAAGCCTTTAAAAAAGGTTAAGAATAAAGAAAAGTATGTAGAGATAGGCTTTAGGAAAGGCATGCCTTTCTCTTTGAATGGTAAAGAGATGGACTTAGTGAGCTTAATAGAGAAGTTGAATTTAATAGGTGGTGAGTGTGGGGTTGGAAGAACCGATTTAATTGAAGATAGAGTTGTGGGGATAAAGTCTCGTGAGATTTATGAAGCTCCTGCTGCCTGGATTCTTTATACTGCTCATAAAGAATTGGAAAGTTTAACTCTAGACAGAGAAACCATCTTCTTTAAAGAGTTAATATCTTTAAAGTATGCTCAGTTAGTTTATCAGGGTTTATGGTTTACTGAATTAAGAAGTTATCTTGATGCTTTTATTGAAAGGACTCAAAAGAGAGTTTCAGGAAAGATTGGTTTAAGACTTTACAAAGGAAATATTACCGTAGTAAAAAGGAGTTCTCCTAATTCTTTATATAAGAGAGAATTAGCTACTTATGGAGATAAAGACTTATTCGATAGAAGCTTCGCTAAGGGATTTATAAAATTGTGGAGTATGCCCTATATAAAATGGTAGAAAAATGAGTAACAAATTGTGGGGAGGAAGGTTTAAAAAAGACATAGATAAAGATTTTTTTGAGTTTCAGAAGTCAATTGGATTTGACCATCGTTTAGCTGAATACGACCTCTATCACTCCCTTATTCATATAAGGGTTTTAAGAAAGGCTAAAATTTTATCTTCTGGTGAGTTTCAAGAACTGGATAAGGCTTTAAGAGGAATATTAAGAGAAGTAAAATCAGGTAAGTTTAAATTTGACCCTCAAGCTGAGGATATCCATACGGATATTCAGAACCGGATAGAAAAAAAGACAAAAGCAGCTAAGAAGCTTCATACTTTAAGGTCAAGAAATGATCAAATTGTATTTGACGAGAAATGCTATTGTTATAGGGAGGCAGTTTCAATTAAAAATTTACTCTCCAAGCTTTTAGATTCTTTGATAACCTTAATAAATAAGTATAAAGGATTTTTTATGGTGGGATACACCCATACCCGGAGAGCTCAAATAGTTTTATTCAAAGATTATTTAGGAGCTTTCTATACTATGTTTGTTCAGGATGGAGAAAGAATTGTTAACTTCTTAAAGAGACTTAAAATTTTTATAGGAGCAGGAGCTTTAGCGGGTACATCTTTGGAGGGCAAATATTACCAAGAGGCAGTAAAGGAGGTTTTTGGAGCGTCTCCTTTGGCTAAAAAAATAATGCCACCAATTAACTCTCTTGAGAGTGTTAGCGATCGAGATTTTGTAATTGAGTTTTTAAGTATTATCTCTCTAATACAACTCCATCTTTCTAGATTAGCTAGTGATTTTATTCTCTATGGAGGTGAAGAATTTTCATTCTTTGAACTTCCTGAAAGTTTTTGCACTGGGTCTTCTTTACTTCCTCATAAAAAAAATCCTGATTTCCTAGAGCTAGTAAGAGGGCTTACGGGAAAAGTCTACAGTAACTTAGTTTCTGTGTTAGTTATGATGAAAGGACTACCTCTGACTTATAATCGGGACATGCAGTTAAACAAAGAGTCTCTATTTTCCTCAGTAGATACAATCAAAGAGGAGTTAAAAATTATGAGTAAATTTATGCCCAAGATTAAGTTAAGTAGAACTAAGATTAATCAAATCTTGGAGGATGAAAGTTTATATGCTACGGAAATTGCTCAGTTTCTAGTCTATAAAGGAGTGCCTTTTAAAGAAGCTCATCACGTTGTAGGCAAGTTGATAAGTTACTCTCAGAGAAAGAAGCTGAAGATAAAAGATATGCCTAATGAGTTAATTAAAAGTTTTCACAGTAAATTGAACCAAAAAGAACTAATAAAGATAATGACTCCTGAGTATGTGGTTTCATCAAGAAAATCCACTTCCAGAAAGTTTTCCACACCTAAACTGTAAAATGCACTACTTTATTTTTATCAAAAACCAACTTTACTGCGAAGATTTAAAAGTTTATGATTTAGCAAAAGAATTTGGTACACCTCTTTACGTTTACAGTAAGAAGACTATTTTAGACCATTTTTTTAAGATCAAAAGAGCTTTCTCCTCGATAAAACCCATTATATGTTATTCAGTAAAAGCAAACTCTAACCTTTCCATTTTAAAACTTTTAGTTAAACATGGTTCAGGATTAGATATTGTTTCAGGAGGAGAGTTGTACCGGGCTAAGATAATAGGCTGTCCTCCTAAAAGAATAGTCTACGCTTCTGTGGGTAAAACCGATGAGGAGATAAAGGATGGAGTAAAGTATGGTATTCTTATGTTTAATGTTGAGTCTCTAGCAGAATTAGAGAAAATAGATAATATTGCTAATCGTTTAAGAAGGAAAGTGGATATAGGTTTAAGGATTAATCCTGATATTGAGTCGAAAACTCATGAGTACATTGTTACAGGTAAGAAAGAAAGTAAATTTGGTATGGATTTTCATACGATTGAGTCTGTGTTTATAAATAGAGTTAACTATCCTAATTTAAATATAGTAGGACTGCATATTCATATTGGATCGCAGATTACGCAAGCTGCTCCTTTTATAAAAGCCATAAAGAAAGTACTAAACTTGCTTAAAAAATTAGAAAAGAAAAGTAGCTTGAAGTATTTCAATATTGGTGGGGGATTAGGGATTACTTACGATAAAGAGAAGCCTCAAACAGCTAAAGATTTTGCTAGAAGAGTAATTCCTTTACTTAAAGAGTGTGGATTAAAGATAATTTTGGAGCCAGGTAGATTTATTGTGGGTAATGCCGGTATACTGGTTACTAAAGTTTTATACTTAAAAGATACCCCTAAGAAAAGATTTATCATCGTAGATGCTGGAATGAATGATTTAATAAGACCTGCACTTTATAACGCTTACCATAGAATTGTTCCCCTATGTAGAAATGTAAAACTAAAAAGAAAGAGTTTAAAACCTGCAGATATTGTAGGTCCTATTTGTGAGACTTCAGACTTTTTAGGAAAAGATAGATTTATAGAAGCTCGGGAAAATAGCTACTTAGCAGTATTAGGATGTGGTGCCTATGGGTTTACCATGAGTTCAAATTATAACTCTCGGAGGAGGGCAGCGGAAGTTTTGGTGGATGGAAAGAAAGTTTATCTTATAAGAAAAAGGGAAAGCTATAAGGATTTGGTAGATAAGGAGATAAATTTGTTAAACCCCAGATGAAGAGAATAAAATTTTTCAAATTGGAGGCAAGTAGCAATGATTTCATCCTGCTTGATAACCGGAAGCAGAATTTAAATTTAGATTACAAAAATTTTGCTAAAAAGTATTGTGCAAGGAGAATAGGAGTTGGGGCAGATGGATTGCTAATAATTGAGCCTTCTCAAGTAGGAATAGTTAAGATGAGAATATTTAACCCTGATGGAAGTGAAGCGGAGATGTGTGGTAACGGTTCTCGGTGTGTAGGTTTATGGTTAAAATTAGAGGGAGGATATAGAAAGAAAAAAACCATGAGAGTAGAGACGAAGGTAGGAATTATAGAGATAGCTGTAAGTTCTTCCCAGGAGATTAAGATAAAAATGATTGACCCTTTTGATTTGAAGTTAGATTTACCAGTGAAAATCTTTAAAAGAACGGTAAAGGTGAACTACGTAAATACGGGAGTTCCTCATGCTGTTATTTTTGTTGAGGGTTTAGAGGGAATTAATGTAGAGAAAATAGGAAGAGCGATCCGTTTTCATAAAAAATTTTCTCCTCAAGGAACAAATGTTGATTTTGTAGAGTTTGGAGGCAGTAATTTAATAATGGTCAGAACTTACGAGAGGGGAGTGGAAGGGGAAACGTTGGCTTGTGGAACAGGAATAGTAGCCTCTGCTGTAGTAGCTAGTCTAAAATTAGGTATAGAGAGGAAAGTAAAGGCGAAAACAAAGAGCGGAGAAGTGTTAGAGGTTCACTTTAAGAATGAGAGGGGAAAATTTAGTGAGGTGTGGCTTGAAGGAGGTGCTAATTTAGTATATAAGGGAGAAATTACTTTAAAAGGAGGTTAATATGTTTACAGGAAGCATTGTAGCTTTAGTTACACCTTTTAAAAAAAATATGCAAGTCAATGAGGAGCGCTTGCGTTTCTTGATAAACTGGCATATTAAGAACAAGACCGATGCTATTTTAGTCTGCGGTACAACAGGTGAGAGCGCAACCTTAACCCATGATGAACATAAAAGAGTAATAAAGGTAGCGGTAGAAGAAGCGAAGGGTAAAATTCCTATAATTGCTGGAGCAGGGTCAAATTCAACTCAGGAAGCTTTGGATTTAGCAGAGTTTGCAAGGAGGGTAAAAGCAAATGCTATTTTAGTAATTACTCCTTATTACAATAAGCCTACTCAAGAAGGTTTATACTGGCACTATAAGAAGATCGCTATCCAGGTAAAATTACCTCTGATTATCTATAATGTCCCATCCCGCACAGGGATAAATATATTTCCTGAGACGGTAGTAAGACTTTACAAAGAATGCAAAAGTATAATTGGAATAAAAGAAGCTAGCGGAAACTTAGATCAAATTACTAAACTTATGAGTTTGGTTGACAGAAAATTTCTACTTCTTTCGGGGAGTGATGAATTAACTCTACCTATAATGTCTGTAGGAGGTAAAGGTGTAATTTCGGTTTTAGCAAATATAATGCCTAAAGAAACCCACTCTTTGGTAGAAAGTTTCCTGAAAGGTAATTTAGAAAAGGCTAAAAAGCTTCAGCTAGAGTTATACCCTCTTATTAAAGCTTTGTTTATAGAGACAAATCCTATCCCAGTAAAAACCGCTTTGGGTGCTATGGGTTTAATTGATCCTATTTTAAGGCTTCCTCTGTGTAAGATGCGGAAAGAGAACGAAGAAAAGTTGATTAATATTCTTAAAAACTACAATCTTATTTCTTAAAAAGGAGGAGGAGTGATTAGAATTGGTGTGAGTGGAGCAAGGGGGAGAATGGGGCAGAGGATAATTACTCTGAGTAAGGAAGATAGAGATTTAAAGATAGTTTTTGGATTAGAGAGGAAAGGCCATCCTGATGTGGGGAAGGTTTTTGGAGAAGTAGAGATAATTGATGATTCTGCACGGATAAAAGAGTGTGATTGTTTAATAGAGTTTACTACCCCTTTGGCAACAGTAGAGCATCTCCCTTACTTAGTTAAATTTGAAAAATGTGCAGTGATTGGGACCACTGGCCTAAATGAAGGTCAACAGAAGATGATAGAAGAAGCTTCTCAAAAGATTCCTATAGTCTTTTCTCCCAATATGAGTGTAGGGGTTAATCTCTTATTTAAGCTGATAAGAGATGCAGCTTGTGTCTTAAAAGATTATAAAGTTTATATTCAGGAAACACACCATCTTCACAAAAAAGATGCTCCTTCAGGGACTGCCAAAAGAATAGCCCAGATTTTAAATGAAGAAGGTTTCTCTATAAAGGCAGAGGATATAAAGGCAGAGAGAATAGATGAAGTTGTGGGAGATCATAAAGTTATTTTTGAAAGCAATCTAGATAGATTAGAGTTCTTTCATTCTGCCAAAACTCGGGATATTTTTGCTCAAGGAGCTTTGGTGGCTGCTAAATGGGTAGTAGGCAAACCACCAAAGTTATACTCTATGGGGGACGTTCTTTTCAAAGGTTAGAAATATGAAAAAGATAAAAATTTCTTCTAGACTAAAAAAACTACCTCCTTATCTATTTGCAGAGATTGATAGGGAAAAGCACTACTTAGAGAAAAGGGGAGTTAGTTTAATTGATTTGAGTATTGGCGATCCTGATATCACTGTTTCTAAAAGGGCAATAGATATTCTTTATAAATCGGCAAAGATAAAGGAAAATCAGAAGTATGCCTTAGATAAAGGTAAATTAAACTTACGCAGGGCAATTAGGAGATGGATTAATAAGAGATTCAGGGTGCAGTTGGACGAAGAAAAGGAAGTTTTACCTCTCATAGGTTCAAAGGAGGGGCTAGTACATTTTCCTCTAGGTTTTGTAAATAAAGATGAGTATATAATTATTCCTTCTCCGAGTTATCCGGGTTATCGAGGAGCAGCAATATTAGCAGAGGCAAAAATCTATGAAGTTGAACTAAGAGAGGAAAATCAATTTTTACCTGATTTAGACAAAATTCCTTTAACGATAAGAAATAAAGCTAAGATGATTTATGTTAACTATCCTAACAATCCTACCACTGCTTTAGCACCGAAACAATTTTTAGAAAAACTGGTTAAATTCTGTGTAAAGTATGGAATAATTATTGCTTATGATAATGCTTACTCAGAGATCTATTTTGACCAAAGACCTTTAAGTATTTTAGAGATTAAAGGAGCGAAAGAAATAGCTTTAGAATTTCATTCTTTCTCTAAAACTTTCTGTATGACAGGTTTTAGAATCGGTTGGGCATGTGGTAACAAGAAGTTAGTAGAGGGTCTTCTTAAGGTAAAGACTAATATTGACTCAGGAATATTTGGTGCAATTCAGGAATGCGCTCGTTTTTGTTTAGAAAAAGAAGGTAATTTCGTTAGGGATTTAAGAAAGATTATTAGGGAGAGAAGAGATCTCTTTGTGGAAGGTTTAAGAGAAAATAACTGGCGTAAAGTTTATGCGGATGCTACCTTTTATGTTTGGGCAAAGCTTCCTAAGCGGTTTAAATCATCTATAGAGTTCACCAAATACTTACTTAAAGAAAGAAGGATAGTTGCTACTCCTGGAGTAGGATTTGGAAAATGTGGTGAAGGATTTATTAGGTTTTCTTTGACTGTAGACAAACAAAAACTTATTAAAGCGCTTGCTTTACTTAAAAATAGGTTAATATTAACAATTTGAAGTAAAGCTTCATTAAGTTATATCTATAAAAATTAATACCCAGCATAAGAACTAATTTCATTTCTGGTGTATCAATGGTAGAGGTGTTTGTTGGTATTGGTTCTAATTTAGGGAATAGGAGAGAAAATATAAAAAAAGCAATAGGATATTTAGAAGAAGATTCAAGGATAGTTATCGAAAAGATATCTTCGGTAATTGAAACAGAACCCTTAGGTGGCCCTCCTCAAGGTAAATATTTAAATGGAGTAATAAAAATAAAGACAGATTACTCACCTAAGGAATTATTGGGAGTTTTACAAAGAATAGAAAAAAGGATGGGTAGAAAAAGAGAAGTTAGATTTGGTCCTCGGGTAATTGATTTAGACATCCTTCTCTATGGGGAGGAAATTATCGATGATCCTGAGTTAAAGATACCACATCCTCGGATGTTCGAGCGAGAGTTTGTGTTAGGTCCCTTATTTGAACTTGAGCCAGGTATAGAGAAGGTACTAAAGAAGATAACCGAAAAACTTAGAAGATGATAGTAGCACTAAAGATTGAGAAAGTTAGAGAAATAGTAAAAAAGGCAAAGAAGAAAGGAAAATTAATAGGATTTATTCCTACTATGGGAGCACTTCATGAGGGTCATCTTTCTTTGGTAAGACGTGCTCGTAAAGAATGTGACTTTGTTGTGGTAAGTATATTTGTAAATCCTACTCAGTTTGGAGCAGGAGAGGATCTCCATACTTATCCCAGGGATTTTAAAAAAGATAAAAATTTATTAAAGAAGGAAGGTGTAAATTTAGTTTTTTATCCCAAAGTTTCTACTATGTATCCTAAAGGTTTTTCTACTTATGTGGAGGAAGTTTCCCTAAGTAAGTATCTTTGTGGAAAGTTTAGACCAGGGCATTTTCGAGGAGTATGCACTGTGGTAGCAAAACTTTTTAATGTTGTAAATCCTGATATTGCTTATTTTGGACAAAAAGATTTTCAGCAGGCTCAGATTATAAAAAGAATGGTAAGAGATCTAAACTTTCCGATAAAAATTAGAGTTCTTCCCATTATAAGAGAAAAGGATGGATTAGCAATGAGTTCTCGGAATAGTTATCTTTCTCCTTATCAAAGAAAGGTGGCTCCTTATCTTTATAAGTCACTTATTTTAGCAAAGGAGTTAATTTTAAAGAAGAGATATTCTCCTTCGAAAATAAGAAAGGAGGTAAAAAAAGTCATAAAGGAAAATATCCCTTATGCTAAAATAGATTATGTAGAGATTGTTTCACCTACAACTTTACGTAGGATAAAGAAGATAGATAAAGGTGAAATTTTAGTGGCTGTGGCTGTTTATTTAGGTAAAGCAAGGTTGATAGATAATATTTTAGTGAGAGTAAGATGAAAAAGATAAAGATAGGAATAATAGGCTGTGGAGCAATTGGAACAAATCTGGCGTCGTTCATCGATACACATTTTAAAAATAGAGAAATAGAGCTTTATGGGATCTATGATATAGATAAGAAAAAAGTTTGTTCTTTTTTAAATAAGTTAAACAAAAAACCTAAAAAGTTAGACTTTGAAGAAGTGATGAAAGGGTCGGATTTAATTATTGAATCCGCTAATATCGCTGTGGCTAAGGAAGTGCTTCTTAAAGGATTGAAATACAAAAAAGATTTAATTATTTTAAGCGTAGGAGTGTTTGTAAATTATCCCAATTTAGTTAAGTTAGCCAAAAAGAGTGCATCTAAGGTTTATGTTCCTTCAGGAGCAATTTGTGGAGTTGATGGTTTAGGGGCAATAAAATTTTCTGAAGTAAAAAGAGTTACTCTTACGACTTCTAAATCTTTTCATTCCTTGAAAGGAGCTCAACTTTTAACTAAACTAAATTCTAAGAGTAAAAAAGAGAAGGTATTATTTAGAGGTAATATAAAGGATGCAATAAAGTATTTCCCCCAAAATATAAATGTTGCTGCAACTATCTTTTTGGCTTCTGGAGTAAAAGATATTGAGGTTATAGTAAAGCTAGATCCTAAACTCAAACGAAATGTTCATCAGATAACTGTTGAATCAGATAAAGCAAAAATAGAGGTTAAGGTTGAAAATGTTCCTACAAAAGTGAATCCTAAAACTAGTTTTTTAGCTATCCTTTCTGCACAATCTCTTTTAGAGAAGATTTTCTCTAACCTTAAGATAGGAAGCTAAGATGGATACGATAAATATAAAGGGAGCTAAGGTTCATAATCTAAAAAATATAAATTTACAGATACCTAAAAATAAGCTAGTGGTAATTACAGGAGTTTCAGGTAGTGGTAAGTCTTCTTTAGCTTTTGATATTATCTACGCTGAAGGTCAACGTAGGTACGTAGAGAGTTTGTCTAGTTACGCTCGTCAGTTTTTAGAGCAATTTCAAAAACCCGATGTAGAATCTATAGAAGGGCTCTCTCCTGCTATTGCTATTGAGCAGAGGACAGCGGGAGGTTCTCCTCGTTCCATAGTTGCCACTCAGACAGAAATTTATGATTACCTTAGACTTCTTTTTGCTCGTGTAGGTAGGCCCTATTGTCATAAGTGTGGACGTCCTATTACTAAGGAGACTTCCAGTCAAATTATTGAAAAAGTTCTATCTTTTCCTAAGGATCACCGAATTTTTATTCTTTCTCCGGTAGTAAGAGGCAAGAAAGGAACATATCAGGCATTATTTAACCGACTTTTGAGAGAAGGATTTAGGCGAGTACGTGTAGATAAAAAAATTTATGATCTTGATGAAGAAATAAAAATAGATAGATATAAACTTCATAATATAGAAATTGTGGTTGATAGAGTAGTTCTTTCTACCACCAGTAAGGAAAGGATTACTAACTCTGTAGAGACCGCTTTAAAATACGGCGAAGGTTTGCTTTTAATCTATGACGAGAACAAAGATACTGAGTATCTTTTTAATACTAAATTTAGCTGTCCCCATTGTGGAATTTACCTTTCGGAATTGGAACCAAGGATGTTTTCTTTCAATTCTCCTTACGGTGCTTGTCCTTCTTGTCATGGTTTAGGTACACTCTTAGAATTTGACCCTGATTTAGTAATTCCCGATAAGAAAAAGAGTATAAGAGAGGGAGCTATTGAACCATGGAGGAGAGGCTCACGGGGTTATATTCTTTACTATCGATCTTTGCTCAGAGAGTTAGCTGAGGAGGTAGGATTTAGTTTAGATACCCCTTTCTATAAACTTCCTAAGAAAGTAAAAGATATAATTCTCTATGGGGATGACAATGTTTGGGTTTGGTCTAAACCTTTTGAGGGAGTAATTCCTTATCTGGAGAGAGTTTTTAATGAGACTGATAGTGATTACCTAAAGCACGAACTTACTAAATATATGTCCAAACTTCCTTGCCCTCGATGCAAAGGAGCACGTTTAAAAAAAGAGAGCCTCTCGGTATATTTGGAGAACAAATCTATTTGGGATGTAGTTAGGTTAAGTATTGGAGAATGTTTTGAATTTATATCTTCCCTTAAGTTAACTCCTACTGAGGAAAAAATTGCTCATCATATCTTAAAAGAAATACAGAAGCGACTAAAGTTCTGTATTGATGTGGGTTTAGGATACCTTACCCTTGATAGATTAAGTTCTACTCTTTCAGGAGGAGAGTCTCAAAGGATAAGGCTTGCTACCCAGGTAGGTTCGGGATTAAGCGGAGTAATTTATATTCTTGATGAACCAACAATTGGGCTCCATCCTCGTGATGGAAAAAAGTTGATTGATACATTAAAGAACTTAAGGGATTTGGGTAATACAGTGATAGTAGTTGAGCATGATGAAGCAATGATAAGAGCAAGTGATTGGATAGTAGATTTAGGTCCGGGAGCAGGTCTCTTTGGAGGTAAGGTGGTTTACAGTGGAAAAGTAGAAGGAATCTTTGAAACTTCGTCTTTAACTGGAAGATATTTAAGTAAAAGGGAGTACATAGAGTTACCTAAAAAGAGACGTTCCTATAGAGATAAACCTTACATAGTAATAAGAGGAGCCAGAGAACATAACTTAAAAAATATTGATGTAAGGATACCTTTAGGGGTATTTGTGTGTGTGACCGGTGTATCCGGTTCAGGTAAATCTACTTTAGTAGAAGAGATACTCTACCGTGCTTTAGCTAAAAAACTTTATGATTCTCGAGAGAAGCCCGGTTTACATACCCGGATAGAGAGGATGGAGTTGATTGATAAAGTCATTATTGTTGATCAGTCTCCTATAGGGAGAACACCTCGTTCCAATCCTGCTACTTATACTGGAGTTTTTACTTATATAAGAGAAGTGTTTGCTCAATTGCCGGAAGCAAGAGCGAGAGGATATAAACCTTCTCGGTTTAGCTTTAATGTAGTAGGGGGAAGATGTGAGGCCTGCAAAGGAGATGGAATAAAGAAAATAGAGATGCATTTTCTTCCTGATGTTTACATACCCTGTCAGGTATGTAGAGGTAAAAGATTTAATGCACAGACCTTAGAGGTTAAATTTAAAGGAAAAAGCATCGCTGATGTTTTAGAAATGAGTGTAGATGAAGCTTATGATTTATTTTACAATTTTCCTCAGATTAAGAATATATTACAGACATTAAAAGATGTGGGTTTAGGATACATAAAGATGGGACAATCGGCAACTACTCTTTCGGGAGGAGAAGCACAGAGGATAAAGTTAGCTTCTCAGTTAAGAAAAAAAGCTACAGGTAAAACTCTATATATTCTTGATGAACCCACTACAGGTTTACATTTTGATGATATAAAAAAGCTTTTAAATGTTCTTCAAAGATTGGTAGATAGAAAAAATACTGTGGTAGTCATTGAGCACAATTTGGATGTGATAAAATGTGCAGATTATATAATTGATCTAGGACCAGAGGGAGGGGAGGAAGGAGGATATTTAGTAGGATGCGGTTCTCCTGAAGAGATTGCTCTTATAAAGGCTTCCTACACAGGGAAGTTTCTAAAAGAGAAATTGAGTTTTAACTTTACTCGAGTATGAAGATTGTGAAAAAGTTAAAAATATGGACATTCCCCTTTTTGATTATGGTATTTTTTGGTCTACCTTCTCGAGTGAGTTGTTCTTCTCAAGAAGAGGATTCCTTCTATGTAGCTCAGAAAGCTTTTTTAGATGGTTTTTATCAAGCAAGCATTACTCTATTTGAAAAATTTATACAAGATTTCCCTGATAGCAAAAATATAGGTAGGGCAAAACTCTATATCGCTAAGGCCTACTATTTTCAGAAAAAGTACTTACCTTCTTTGCAGATACTCAAAGAGTTATTATTAAACCAAGAGAGTAAAGATTTTGTCGATGAGATTTACTACTGGTTATCTCAAATATATTTGGAGGGTAAAAATTATACTCAGGCTCTAGAGTATGCTCAAAAAATAATTAAAGAGTTTGAAAATTCTTCTCTTTACTGGTGGGGTTATTATCTAGTAGCACAGTCTTACTTTTTTCTTGGTCGCTATGATGAGTGTGAGAATACTCTAAAAAGAATAATTGATGAGAGTGATGTAGTAAAAGTAAAGGAAGACGCTATTCTTCAACTAGCAAAGCTTTACTATCTTAGAGAAAAATATATCCTCCTTATAGAGTTGGTAGAAAAGTATCTTTCTTATATTACTCAAGAACAACAGAAAGGGGAGCTAACATTCTATCAAGGAGAAGCTTTCTATGCACAGGGAGATGTAGTTAAAGCTAGAAAAATTTTCTCTAAGGGATTGAAACTTTCCCTTTCATCTCATCTTAGAGATTTATTCTTCTATAAGATAGGATCCTGTTGGTTGGAAGAAGGAGATTTAGCTAAAGCACGAGAGAAGTTCGATAATATTGAAGATAAGGAACTTAAGCAATTTTCTTATATTACCTACTACTTTAAAGCAAAGGAATACCATCAAGGACTATTATGCTGTGAAGATTTTTTGGCAAACTTTCCCAAAAGTGAGTATAAAGTAAGAGTATCCTTAATTAAGGCAGATATTCTTTATGAGTTGGGAAGAATAAAAGATGCCCAATACCTTTACCAAAATATATTGGAAGAAGAAGAAGAATTAGATAAGTTTAGAGAGGTAGCTGATAGAGCTCACTATGGATTAGCATGGTGCTACTTAAAGACAGGAGAGTTTAAAAAAGCTATAGAAGAATTTAAAAGAACTTTAAAATTTACTGATAATCTTATCGTAAGAATTAGCTCTCAAATTCAAATTGCTGATGCCTATCAAGAGAAAGGGATGTATGATTTAGCTTTAGAGACTTACAATAAAATCTTGAAAGATTATCCCAACAATATCTACTCAGACTATATACAATTTCAAATTGGATTAGTGTTTTTGAAAAATAATCATTTTGAGGAAGCCAAGTGGAGTTTTAAGAATTTAGAAAAAAATTTCCCAGCTTCTAAATTGGTTCCTCAGGCTAAGTATTATTTAGCTACAAGCTACTTCTCTCAGGGAGATTACGTTAATGCCAAAAGTATCCTAGAAGATTTTATTCAAGTTTATCAAAATCATTTTTTAAGAGAAAAGGGAGCCTACCTTTATGGGAAATGTTTTTTTAATACGGGCAATTACCAAAAGGCAGTGGAGATTTTTACTCAACTTAGAAAGAAAACCAAAGATAAGGAGCTCTTGGAATTAGTTACTACTGATTTAGCTTATGCTTATTTAAATCTTTCTCAATTTGCTCAGGCAGAGAAATTATTTAAAGAGTTTATTAATCAATTTCCTCGCTCTACCTATTTAGCTTCTATACTCTTAGAGTTAGGAAATCTTTATGAAAAAGAAGGTAAGTTTTCTCAAGCAAAACAGTATTATCAGAAAGTCATTAAAAATTATCATAACACATCCTCCTTCTTTGAAGCTAGTATGGCTTTAGTTTGGCTCTACTGGCAAGAAGGAGATTTTGATAAAGTCCAGTCTCACTTAAATAGATTAAGGAAAAGCAAGAACAAAAAAGTTGCTTATAAAGCAGAGCTTCTCTGGGGTGATATTCTTGCTCAAGAAGATAAAGTAGAGGAGGCTTTAAAGATTTATGAAAAGTTAGCCAATCTTAAAACTCCCTTAGCAGGGGTAGCTTTATTTAAAAAGGCTCTACTATTAAAAGACTTAAAGGAGTATAAGGAGGCGGTATCTTTTTTTAAGAAGGCTATGGGTAAAGGGATAGCTCAACCTCGGCTTTATTTCTCCTTAGGATACTGCTTAGAAAAATTGGGAAGAATAGAGGAAGCTTTAGGTCAATATTTTAGAATAATATATCTTTTCGATGATTTAGATTATAAAGTTAAGGCTTATTTTCGTATTGCTAAAATCTATGAAAGGGAAAATAAATTAGAAGAGGCAAAACAGATATATCAGAGGATTACTCAACTTCAA
>QNCE01000009.1 GCA_003644405.1 Candidatus Omnitrophota bacterium
AACTACTAGAACAGTTAAAAGTACCAAAATCCCTACCACAATCATAACTTCTACCAGAGTAAAATTATCCTTCATCTTTTAAAGTCATCTTCCTAAAAGTTGAGTTATTTTTATAATGGGTAAAAATAGAGCAACTACAATACCTCCGATAACTATCCCCAAGAATGCTATAACAATAGGTTCGATTAAACTAGTAAGCCCGGAAATTACCGCATCAGTCTGCTCCTCATAGAACTGAGCAATCTTAGAAAGCATCTCCTCCAATTTCCCACTCTTTTCTCCTACAGCAATCATCCGTATCACCATAGGAGGAAAAACTTCGCTTTCTTCCAGAGGTTTAGAAATAGGAATGCCTTCTTGAATCGCTTTTTTAGAATTAACTACTGCCTCCTCAATAATTTTATTTCCACTGGTTTTGCCTACGATATCCAAAGTAGTAGTAATATTTACTCCACTTTTCATCAGAGTAGCAAAGGTGCGAGAAAATTTAGCAATACTAATCTTTCTTACTATATCTCCTAAGATAGGAAGATTTAAAAGAAATTTGTGATACATTTTCTTTCCCTTAGGAGTAGAGATGTATCTGTAGAAAGCAACCAGTGCAATAATAAAAACTCCTATCAAGTAGAGAACATTTTTCCTCACTAACTCAGCAAAACCAATCAGGAGCTGAGTAGGAAGAGGTAAATCTCCTCCTAAAGTATCAAATATTCCCTTAAAGGTAGGGATAATTTTAAAGATAAGGAAACTACTTATCCCTATAGCCATTATTACTACAATAGCAGGGTAGGTTAAACTGGAAATAATCTTTTTTCTTAAGGCATTCGCCTTCTCTAAATACAGAGATAATCTATTCAGTATTTGAGGTAAGTTCCCTGAAGTCTCTGCAGCCTCTACCATGCTTACATAAATTTCAGGAAACACCTTAGGATGTTTTGCTAAACTGGAAGCTAAGGACGCTCCCTCCCTTAACTCCTTCAGAATATCCTCCAAGACTGCCTTAAAATAAGGATTAGTAGTTTGTTGCCAAAGAATATCTAAAGCTCCTACCACAGGAATACCGCTCTCTATTAAAGTAGTAAGCTGTCGAGAAAAGACCACCAATTCATCAACTTTAACTCTCCCTCCTCTTTTTTTCGGGGTAACTTTTTTCTTTTCTTCTTTAAGGGATAAAATGATATTACCTTGAGAGTGAAGGTATTCTAAAGCCTTCTCTTTAGACTCCGCTTCTAACCCCCCCCTTACAGTTTTACCCTCCTTTGTCCTTACTGTATAAGAGAAAAAAACCATACTCCTCCTAACCTGCTACCCTTAAAACTTCCTCTAAACTCGATACCCCCTCAATACATTTTATAAACCCATCTTCTTTTAGTGAGCTAAAATCGCGATGCTTGCGGGCATAATTAGTTAACTCCTCTTCACTAGCTCTCTTTGCCACCATCTCTCTTAAACTATCATCTAAGGAAAAAACTTCTAAAAGTGCTGTCCTCCCCCTATAGCCAGTATAATGACAGAACTCACAGCCCTTACCCTTATATAACTTCCCTGAAAAAGGAGGAAAGTTAATTCTCTTTAATAACTCCTTATCGGGTTTATACTCCTCCTTACACTTGGGGCAGACTCTTCTTGTTAGCCTCTGAGCAGTAGAAGCGATTAAAGAAGAAGCCACCAAAAATGGCTCCACTCCCATATCCACTAACCGAGTAATTGCTCCCACAGAGTTATTGGTATGCAAGGTAGAAAATATCAATTCTCCTGTAAGAGAAGCTTTAATAGCAATATCAGCAGTTTCTGAGTCTCGAATTTCTCCTACCATTATTACATCAGGAGACTGACGTAATACACTCCTTAAACAGGAAGCAAAGGTAAGGCCGATTTCAGGATTTACTTGAATTTGGGTAATGCCCTCTATTTGATACTCCACAGGATCCTCTATAGTGATAATACTTTTGTCCGGAGTATTTAGTTGGGTGATTACTGAATAAAGGGTGGTAGACTTACCACTACCCGTAGGGCCAGTAACAAGAATTATGCCAAAGGGGGCTTTTAAGGCTTCTTCGAATAACTTTAAAGGTCTGGGGGAAAAACCTAAGTTTTTGAGCCCCAAGGAGAGACTCTCTTTATCTAAAACCCTTAGCACTATTTTCTCTCCGAAATCAGTGGGAAGAGAGGAAACCCTAAAATCTATCTCCCTATTTTCAAATTTTATTTTAAATCTTCCATCCTGAGGAACCCTGAACTCAGTAATATTTAAAGAAGACATAATCTTCAGTCTCGCCAAAATAGCATTTTGATTAATCTTAGGAAGACTCAAACCATGATGAAGAACTCCATCTATCCTATACCTTATAGATAAATCTTTTTCTGTAGGCTCTATATGGATATCGGAAGCCCTCCTCTTCAATCCTTCGTAGATAATCAAATCCACCACTCTTATAATAGGAGGAAGGTTACTTTCCTTAATAACTTTCTCTAAACTCTCCTCTCCCTTATAAGAGACCTCTTGAACATCTGCATCTTGCGGAGCTTCTTCTAAGAGAGGGGAAATCTTTTCTTGAGAATAAAGCTCATCTAGAAATCTTATAATCTCCTCTTCCTTCGCCAATACTAACTCCACTCTGTCTAAGGAGCAAGCCATCTTTATATCATCAATGGCTACAACGTCCAGAGGATTAGCTGTAGCTAAGGTTAATACCTCTCCTATCTTAGATATGGGAAATACTTTATATTTAAAGGCTAACTCTTTGGGTATTATCTCCTTATTTTCTGAAGAAACTTTATATTTTCCCAAATCAAAAAAGGGAATCTTAAGCTCCTTAGAGAAAATAAGTAAAATCTCTTCTTCGTTGACTATGTTATTCTTAATAAGATTTTCTTTCAGTTGATAGATATTCTTTGATTCTTTATTAATCCTATCTAGAATACTCTTATCTATCCCTTTTCTTTCTACAACATCCTTAAGTATTCTTTCTCTTAAAGACTCCATAAGTTGCTTTTTAAGTTTTACCCAATCTCTTCTCCAGTAGTTTTTAGGACTTCTTCTAAACTAGTTAATCCTTTCTCTACTTTTCGTATCCCGTTCTCTCGCAAAGTTTTCATTCCTCCTTTTCTTGCTTCTTTCTTAAGAGTATGCTCATCAGCAGAAATACTTATCAACCTCCTGATTTGAGAATCCACATGTAAATACTCTCCCAAAGCTAATCTTCCTCTATATCCCTGGTTAAAACAAGACTTACATCCCTTAGGTTTGTAAATAGTAGCATCGGGAGAAATCTTATACTTCTCTTTCAAGGAACTGCTAAGTTTGCTTTCCTCGCGACAATGAGGACATAACTTCCTTATTAACCTCTGAGCAAGAACACCGATAAGAGTGGAAGACAAAAGAAAAGGCTCAACCCCCATATTTATAAGACGAGTTACCGAACCAACTGCAGTAGTGGTATGAAGTGTAGATATAACCAGGTGTCCTGTTAAAGCAGCTTTAATAGCAATATCTACGGTATCAAAATCTCTAATCTCACCCACCATTATTACATCAGGATCCTGTCTTAGTATAGAACGGAGAGCGTTGGCAAAGGTGAGTCCTACCTCATAGTTAACATTAACCTGATTTATCCCAAGAAGTTGATACTCTATAGGGTCTTCTACAGTAATAATATTTTTTTCCGGAGTATAGATGTACCTTAAAATAGAGTAAAGGGTGGTGGTTTTACCACAGCCTGTAGGACCACATACTAAAATCATTCCACAAGAAGAAGCGGAATCAATCTTCAACTGAGAAATTAAACTTTCTTCAAATCCTAAACTATCTAAGTCTAATAACCCTTGAGATTTATCTAAAACACGAAGAACAACTTTCTCTCCCAAAACTGAAGGAAGAATGGAAACACGAAAATCCACCTCTCTACCCAAAATATTCATACGGAACCTTCCATCCTGAGGAAGGCGATGTTCAGTAATATTCAAATTGGCTATAACCTTTATTCGAGAAACAACAAACTCATGCATCTTTCGGGAGAAAGATTCTATCTCTCTTAACACCCCATCTACTCTAAAGCGTATACGAGAGCTTTTAGACAAAGGTTCTATAAGCACATCGGAGGCTTTCTCTTCTACCGCTCTCTTTAAAATATAGTTGGAAAATTTAATTACTGGAGCTTCTTCTAAAGAACGCAAAATCTCCTCATCTTTTACTGCTTCTTTTTCTTCCTTTATTACCTCTATAGAACCAATTTCACTGTTCTTTATTATCTCTTCTACCGTATCAACAAGGGATTTTCTGTAGTTATTATCTATTGCTTCTTTAATTTCACTTCTTAGTGCTACCACAGGATTTATCTGACACTTAGTGATTCTTTCTAAATCATCTAAAGCTACCACATTTAAAGGGTCAGCCATAGCTACAGAGAGAACATTCCCTATCCTTCCAATAGGAATTAACTGATACTTTACAGCAACTTCTTGAGGAATAAGTTTTAATACTTGGGAAGGAATGTTTAAATTCAGAACTTTTATAGGGGGTGTAGAAAGGTATGCGGAAAGAAGAAGCAAAAGTTTCTTTTCATCTATGTATCCAAGACTCAAAAAAGCTTCGTTTAAAGAACATCCCTTCTCCTTTTGAAACCTTATAGCCTCCTCCAGTTGTTTTTGGGTAATTTCTCCTTTCTCCAAAAGAACTTGAGGGAAACTTTTTTTTAACTTCTCACTCTCCATAGTATTTTTTTATAGCATTTCTTATGTCTGTAGGAGTACTTATAAAAGCTTGCACCTCTAGATGAGTGAGGTCTTCTATATCTTCTATTGCTTCCAAGTTTAAGGGATTTGCCATTACTACTGTAAGTGTATCTCCTATTCTATCTAATGGAATAAGACAATAATGAGAGGCAATATTCTTAGGAACGAGTTTTATTACTTCTTGAGAAATCTCATAACTATCTAAAGGTAGATAGGCAAAACCATACTGATAAGATAAACATTGGGCAATCTCCTCTTCACTAGCAAAACCTAACTTTACAATTATCTCCCCAACCAAACCTCCATCTTGAGTCTGAACTTTTAAAGCCTCGTTAAGCTGTTCTTTAGTAATAATTCTCTTCTCTACAAGAATTTCTCCTAAGAGTTTATTTATCTTCTTACCTATCCTCATTATCTTCTAAGTGACTAAAAGCATAACTAATAAGCTTCTGAGCTTCATCTCCATCTACAGGATTCTCTGCTACAGAGGATGAAAATTTAGGTTTCAGTTTCTCTTCCTTAAAATAACTGTTTAACCTTTCTATAATATTCACTCCTGTATACTGAGATTGTCTCTTATTTCTCTCTATGAGGATAACAGCTAAAGTATCTTCCTCTATACGTGCAGGAATATCTATGGGTCTTAAACTCTCTTTAAACACTTCTCCTATCTTCTTTAGTATCCTCTCTCCTTCTAACACTCCAAAATTACTTTGGATTTCTCTATAGTTAGTTATCTTTACAAGAAGCAGTCCACAAGGTCTTTGATAGGTAGTGGCTCTTCTAATTTCTTCATTTAGCCTTGTTTGAAGATACTTTTTATTGTAAAGACCTGTTAAAGGGTCGTAAATCTCTAGATCTTTAACTACCCTATAAAGCCTCCGATGTTCCCATATTAGAACAATACTCTTAGAAAGTGTTTCTATCAACTCTATATCTTCAGAGGAGAAAGAAAATCCATAAAGGTTATTTCCTCCTACAAAAACACCTACTACTTCTCCTTTAAACTGAAGAGGGAAAACAAAAAGGTTCCTTAATCCTAAGCTCTCTCTTAAAAACAGAATACTTTCTCGATGATGTTTTTCATCTAAAAGAAGGAGACTTTTAGCAGTAAATAAATCCTTGTATTTTTTCTTAAAAATCTCTAAGCTCCCATCATATTCAAAAAAGTACTCTAGATCCCAACCTTGTTTCTCTTCCTTTATAAATAAGAGATTTGCTTTACTTAGCTTTAGAGCTTCTCTTACTCTCTCTAAAACAACACCGAACGCCTGTCTATGTTCTCCTCGTGAGATAAAGGAATGTATCTGAGTAACCGTGGAGAGAATATTTATCTTTTTTGCTAACTCTTTATTTAATGTTTCAATTCTGCTACTTAGATCTTTAAGTTCTTCTAAACTACTTTTAACTTTTGAGGAAATGAGTTTAAATGCAGTCTCTAAACCTTCTACCTCATCTCTAACTGTTAAATCTTTAGCTAATCTTTCTTCCCCCAATTCCTTTAAAGTTAATTGCGACTCGGAATGAATTCTCAAAATTGAAAACAAAACTTCTAACGCTATTATCCATCCCAGAAATACAATCAACCCCAGAATAAGAAGAACAGCTCTAGAGATGTAGTAGTTATAGATATAACATACAAACACCAGAGAGGGAATAACAGTAATTAAAATAACTGCTATAGCGATGCGTCGTTTTAGGTTTACCCCTTTTAACGATAACTTCCTATCCATTCTTCTTCTCTATACCTCCCCTTCCTTTATTGCCTTTATCATATCTTTGAGAAACCCTTTTTCCGCCCCTGCTAATTTTAAATGATGTTGAATGAGAAGAAGTAAGTTTTTGGGGGCATTTTTAAATTCATTTTTTTTCTTTATAAGCCACTTTCTCACCCTCTCTAAAAACCTCAACCTTACACGAAGGAGAAGTTTAATCTCTTCCTTACTGAGAAAAGATAAAAAATAGAGAGGAATATCTAAATCGATAAAGGGGCGTTTCTGAGACAATAAAGCTTTTCTGCAGAGAGATAAAAATTCTTTCTCTCCCTTAGGAGTGATAAAGTAAACATATTTTCTAAGCTGTTTTTCTCCTTTTAACATTTTCTTCTTTATAAATCCCTCTTTTTCCATTTTCTTTAAAGGATAGTAGATGGAATGAGTGTCCAAATCGGTAAATATTTTTAGGTCTTTTTCTATAAATTTTTTAATATCGTAACCTGAGGAGGGTTTATTTTTAAGGAGGCCTAAAATAACGAGTTTTTGAATCATTCTTTAAAGATTCCTATTCTTCGATATTTATCGTACCTATTCTTTAGAAGGGTATCTAGATCTATCTCGGTAAGGAGGGTAAGATTTCTTATGAGAGCTTCCTTCAAGTTATCTGCTGCCTCCTGATAATTACGATGCGCTCCTCCCTCAGGCTCAGGGATAATCTCATCTACTATTTTAAACCTTATAAGATCTTGGGCGGTAAGCCGCAAAGTTTCTGCTGCCTGGGGAGCTTTTTTAGCATCTTTCCATAGAATTGCTGCGCACCCTTCAGGAGAAATAACTGAGTAGTAAGCATATTCCATAATCAATACTTTATCTCCTACTCCGATTCCCAAAGCACCACCACTACCTCCTTCGCCAATTACTGCTACAACTATAGGGGTATGTAAGGTAAACATCTCTCGAATGTTCTCAGCTATAGCCTGAGCCTGACCTCTTTCCTCAGCCCCTATCCCTGGGTAAGCTCCTGGAGTATCAATAAAGCAAATTATAGGAAGAGAAAATTTTTCTCCTAACTTCATAATTCTCAGTGCCTTACGATATCCCTCAGGATGAGCACAGCCAAAGTTTCTTTCAATATTCTCTTTAGTATCCTTTCCCTTCTGATGACCCACCACTACAACTTTAAACCTATCTAAAGAAGCTATACCACAAACGATAGCTTTATCATCTCCATAGAGTCTATCTCCATGTAATTCCAGAAAATCTTCCATCAGAAACTCTATATAATCTAAAGTTGTAGGTCTCTGAAAATGACGGGCAATCTGAACTTTCTGCCAAGGAGTAAGGTTAGAGTAAATATTTTTTTTTAAACTTCTTAACTTATCTTTTAGCTTCTCTATTTCTGAAGAAAGGTCTATTTGTTTTGTAGCAGAGAACTCTGTTAACTCTTTTATCTTATTTTCCAGCTCCACTATTGGCTTTTCAAAATCCCAGTATTGCATAATTTTATTCTACAATTATAACTTCCGTGCCTAGAGGTAAAATATCGTAAAGTTCCTCTACATCTTGATTTGCCATACGAATACATCCTAAAGTGATCTGCTTACCTAAGTTATCTGGTTCTTTTGTGCCATGAATTCCATAACCTTTGATATCTAAACCTAACCATCGGGAACCTAAAATATTCTGCGGACTATCAGGAGGAATTACCGCTCCTGTTTTAAACCAAGTAGGATTTTTAATTTTATTGACAATTTTAAATTTTCCTGTGGGAGTAGAATTATCCTTTCCTGTAGCTACAATATAGGTTTTTATTACCTCATTATTTCTTTTTAAGAAGAGGCAGTTCTGAGACTTATCTATCACTAGAGAAAACTTGCATACATTTACCTTTAGTCTCTGAGCAGGTTTTATTATATCAGAAGTTAATCCATTTGCTCTCTTTATCAGTTCTACTGTAGTATTAAACCTTTTGGCAATTTTTATCAGAGTATCATTGGGTTTTACTACATACTCCCTACTACACTCATCTATAATAGGGGAAAATAAAATTTTTATATTTATCTCTTCGAGTTTTTTTCGCACCTCTTCAATTTTATTAATATCTGTTGTCTCTTCTAGAATTCTTTTGAAAACTTTCCTCGCTTTGATAAGCTCTCCCTTAGCGAGAGCTTCTTCCGCTTCTCTGGCTAGTGAAAAAACATCTTCTCTTTTTGTCTGACTAGCTTGAGTCCCTCTTTTACCTATTAGGTAAATAGATAATCCTCCAGTAAAAATTAACCCCACGGTAAGTACAATAACTCCCCATCTCTTCAAAATACCCTCCTTTTACTTATAGAAAATAAGAGGAATAACTACTCCAATTAAAGCTCCTACAAAAACTTCTATAGGGGTATGACCTACTAGTTCTCTTAACTGCTCCTCTTTTATACGCTTCTTTTGGTGAATATCTTCCATAATACAGTTAAGAATTCTTGCCTGTGCTCCAATAGAACGTCGCCAAGTCTGAGCATCAAACATAGTGATAAGAGCAAAAATAGAAGCCAGAGCAAATAAAGGAGAGCAGAACCCTGTCTCTTTGCCAACAGAAAAAGCCAAAGCCACTACCGCAGCACTGTGAGCAGAAGGCATACCACCTGTTCTCAATAGCCAAAAGAAATTAAACCGCTTCTCACGTAATAATCCTAAAGTAATTTTAACCCCTTGAGCTACCAGCCAGCTCAAAATAGTAAGAAAAAAAGAGGTATTTTTAAAAATGATTTCAAAAGGACTACTCATATTTTTATTATAAAATGAAATAAAATCCTATCAAGAATAAATCCTTTTCTTACTAAGTTTTAATTTTACTATAAAAAATTATACTATAAAATTACAGGAAAGTAAAAAATAATTGAAAAAGTATATTTTAAGCGATAGAATTTTCATAGAATTAAATTAAAAAGTAGATGGCTCCTTTACCTGTAAGTGTATATATAACTGCTGGTGTTATAAGTATAATTTTTGCTTTATTCCTAATCTATCTTTCAGGATTAACTACTCAGCCGAAGGCACAAACTCGTTTAAGTCAGAGAAAGAAAAAACCACCTCTTACTTTTTCCTCTGAAGAAGAACTAGGAAAAGTGATATTCCAAGAGATAGGAAAAGTATTAGACTCTGAGGAAGAGGGGAAAAGACTAAGTAAAAGACTCTCTCAGATTCTCAATCAGGAGGTAGAAAAAAGAGTAAGTATGAGTACGGAGCAATTAACTAAGAAGTACGAGTTAATTATTAAAGAAAAGGAACGTAACGAAGAAATAGTCTTACAAAAATACAGAAAAATTTCTGCAGAGAAGAAAAATACTGAAGCAGTGATAAGAAGTATTGCTGAAGGTCTAGTAGTAATAGACAAACATGGCAGAATCATCATGATGAATCCCGCTGCTGAAAAACTTTTGGAAGCCTCTAGCAAAGAAAAGGTAGGTAAACCTCTCTTAGAAAACCTATCAGAGACTCAACTAGTATCCTTAGTTAAAGGAACTCCTGAAGACAAAGAAAAAGAGATAGAGTTGGTGAGCGCTTCCGACGATACAAAAAAAGTGGTAAGAGCAAGTACCGCAATAATAGAAAACGAAAATGGTCAAACAGTAGGAATGGTCTCCGTACTCACTGATATTACCAAACAGAAAGAACTAGATAGGATGAAATCTAACTTTATTGCTAGTGTATCTCACGAGTTAAGGACTCCCTTAGTAGCAATCGAGAAAGCTATTTCCCTCCTTCTTAATAAGAGTGCAGGCCCTCTAAATGAAACCCAACAACAATTCCTTTCTATAGCAGATCGTAACCTCAAAAGACTCAGTACATTAATTAACGACCTCTTAGATTTGTCTAAGCTAGAGGCAGGAAAGATGCGAATGCAATTTGAACTCTCTTATATAGATAAAGTAATCGATGAATCTATAGAAGCCTTCAGAGCGTGGGCAAATACAAAATCTATCAAGATTGAAAAAAACGTTGCTTCTGGACTCCCCCAAGTAGAAATTGATCTTCAAAGGATTGGACAGGTCCTTAATAATCTTATAGGAAATGCTATCAAATTCACTCCTTCGGGAGGAACTGTCACTGTAGAGGCTAATCTAACTAAAGATAAAAAAGAGATAGAGGTCAGTATAAAAGATACTGGTGTAGGTATAGCTAAGGAGGATTTACTTAGGATTTTTGATAGATTCTATCAGGGGAGCGAACGTTCTCCTACTGATATAACTGGCACAGGTTTGGGGCTCTCTATTGCTAAAGAAATTGTAAATCTCCACGGAGGAAGAATATGGGCGGAGAGTGAAAAAGGCGAGGGAGCTAAATTTACTTTTACTATTCCTTTAAAACAACAAAGAGATGGAGGTTGATATGAAAAAAGAAATTAAAATCCTTTTGGTGGATGACGAAGTAGATTTTCTTCAACCTATGGCATTCTGGTTTCAGTCAAAGGGTTACTCTACCATTACCGCTACCAGTGGCGAAGAAGCTATACAGAAAGTGAAGGAAGAAAGCCCTGACATTATATTTTTGGATTTAAATATACCTGAGATGGATGGAATTCAAACCCTCAAAAAAATCAGAGAATTTAATAAAGACCTTCCTGCTATAATTGTAAGTGCTTATGTAGACCCTATAAAGATGAAGGAAGCAGAACCTTACCACATCTCTGGTGTATTTTACAAAGGGAGGACCTTAGAAGAAGGGCTAGCTCTACTAGAGTCAGCATTAAGAAGGCATAAAAAACTTCAGAAAGAGTAGTAAACCTACACCCATATACT
Source organism: Candidatus Omnitrophota bacterium (assembly GCA_003644405.1). Lineage (GTDB taxonomy): Bacteria > Omnitrophota > Gorgyraeia > Duberdicusellales > 4484-171 > B7-G16. Next base: position 11,240 of record QNCE01000009.1, read on the forward strand.
TTTATCTAAACTCCGATAATTGATAGCTTGAGAAATATGTTCTTCTCTTATTAATGAAGAGTTAGCTAAATCAGCAATGGTGCGAGAAACTTTTAATATCTTATCGTAAGCCCTCACACTGAATCCGAATTCTTTTACAGCAATTTCAATAAGAGATTTTGAGTCTTTAGTTAAGGTGCAGTATTTTTTAATCTGTCGATGATTCATCTGAGAATTAAAGAGAATTTTTTCGTTTTTAAATCTTTCCTTCTGAATACTTCTAGCGAGTTCTACTCTTCTTTTTATCTCCTGGGAACTCTCCCAGGAAATATTCTCTTTAAGCAGGCTATCTACTTTTATATTTTGTAACTCTACATGAATATCTATCCTATCAAGAAGGGGACCAGAAATTTTATTCCTGTACTTCTGAATCTGGTAACTGGAACAATGACAAGTTCTTTCTTGAGAACCGAAGTATCCACAGGGGCAAGGATTCATAGCGGTAACTAACAAGAAACGTGAAGGAAATCTTAAGTGTTTAGTCGCCCGAGATATACTTACGAATCCTTCCTCTAACGGCTGCCTTAACCCCTCTAAGGCATCACGGTTAAATTCGGGAAGTTCATCTAAAAACAAAACTCCATTATGGGCTAAAGTAACTTCTCCTGGCTTTATAGTTGTCCCCCCTCCTACCAGAGCTACACTAGAAGCAGTATGATGAGGGCTCCTGAATGGTCTCTCCTTTACTAAAGGAAAATCTTTATTAAGAAGGCCAGCTATACTGTAAATTTTGGTAGTCTCTAAAATTTCTTCATATTCCATATCTGGCAAGATAGTAGGGAGTCTTCGGGCAAGCATAGTCTTTCCTACTCCGGGGGGGCCGATTAAAAGAACATTATGCATCCCAGCTACGGCAACTTCTAGTGCTTTTTTAGCTAACAACTGTCCTTTAACCTCACTAAAATCCACATCATAGGCAGGAGGCGTAGATAAAATCTCTTCTAAATCTATTCGAAAGGGCTGTTTACTTACCACTCCTGAGAGAAAACCTACTGTTTCTTGCAAGTGAGAAACAGGAAAAATTTCTAAATCCTTAGCTAAAGCAGCCTCTTTAGCGTTAGTTAAAGGAAGAATGAATTTTTTCCCTAACTTCTTAGCCATAAGAGCCATAGGAAAGATACCCTTAACCTCTCTTATCCTCCCCTCCAGAGAAAGTTCTCCCACAATAAAGTAGGAAGAAAAATCACAATCTATCTGAAAGGTAGCTTTAAGAATCCCTAAAGCAATAGCTAGATCAAAGTGAGTCCCTTCTTTTTTTACATTGCCAGGTGCCAAATTTATAGTTACTCTTTGAGAAGGAAACTGGTATCCACTATTTTTTATTCCCGCCCGTACTCTATCCTTACTCTCCTTTACTGCAGTATCTAGAAGCCCTACTAAGGAGATGGCAGGGAGACCTCGGTGAATATCCACCTCTACCTCTATGGGATAAACCTCTAATCCCTGGTAAGCTAAAGAATAAACTTTAGAAACCATATTACAATTTTATCAAAACTTACCTCCTCATCAAAATGAAATTTTTAGGCCTATTTGAAAACAGAACGGTTTATATGTTATATTTTAAATGAGTATATGAAAACTCTTAAAGGAGAAAAAAGAAGATTTGCAAGGATAAAACTTCCCTGCCAGATAACTATAACTACCTCTAAAATATTAACTTATGGATATACCGAAGACATCAGCGTTGGAGGAATAAGAGTAGCTACCTATAAAAAACTAACAAACCATTCTCTTGTGAATCTAGAAATTTATGCAGTAAAAAATGACCCTATAATCTGTAAAGGTAAAGTAGTATGGGCAGAACGAAAAAAAGTGCCTTATAATAATGGTTCTTTATTCAATGTAGGCATAAAATTTTGGCAAATAAAGAAAGAAGACAGAGAAGCTATTAAATCCCTTATAGAGTGTATCGATACTTAAAATTTAAAACCGAAAATTAACCCCCCTCCTTTCAAAACAAATACACATATGATAAAATAAATTTCCAAGGATGAAGAAACAAATATTTGTAGGCACTAGTGGGTATAACTATCCACACTGGCGAGAAGTATTTTATCCTACTAATCTTAATTCTACAAAATGGTTGGAATTCTATACTCAATACTTCAACAGTGTAGAATTAAATGTAACTTTTTATCGTCTCCCTCAAAAGAAAACATTTCAAACCTGGTATAGAAAAACTCCTCATAACTTTAGGTTTGTACTTAAAGGATCAAGGTTTATAACTCACATAAAAAGACTATCAGATTGTCGGCATCCTCTTAAAGTCTTCTTTGATAGTGCTTCCCTCTTAAAAGAAAAGTTAATATGTGTGCTATGGCAACTCCCTCCAGCTTTGAGGTTTGACTACGGACGTTTAGAAAAATTCGTCAATATTCTTAAAAAAAACTACAGCTGGTGCCTACATAGCTTTGAGTTTAGAAATGAAACTTGGTTTAATGAATTAACCTATAATGTTCTTAAGGAGAATAATTTCAATCTTTGTTTCCCTGACTCCCCTAACTATCCCCTTAAAGAAATTATAACTTCAAACTTTTTATATTTGAGATTCCACGGGGGAAAAGTTCTCTACGGTTCGGAATACTCACTTCCAGAGTTAAAAAAGTGGGTAAAGAAAGTAAAAAGTTACTTATCCAAAATAAAGATAGAGAAAATATTTGTCTTCTTTAATAACGACGCTTACGGCTTTGCAATAAAAAATGCATTACAGTTTAAAGAGTTACTGAAAGATGAAAAAATATAGACTTAAACCTTTTATTACAAAAAACATTATCAACTATAAAGAAAACTTAAACCCTCAACAACTTGAAGTTGTAGAAAAGGCAGATGGCCCTTCTTTGGTATTAGCTGGTGCAGGCAGTGGCAAAACCAGAGTTTTAATCTATAGGTTAGCTTACCTTTTAGAGAAAGGTATAGACCCTAGGAATATTCTCTTAGTAACCTTTACTAATAAAGCAGCAGCAGAGATGATTCACAGAGCGGAAGCTCTCTTAAAAAGGAGCTTAACTAATCTGTGGGCAGGCACTTTCCATCATATAGGGAATATTATTTTAAGAAAAGAGGCTTCTAGTTTAGGTTATTCTTCTAATTTCACTATCATTGATAAGGAAGACTCCAAAGATTTAATTGATGACTGTATTGAGGAGTTAGGGTTATCTAACAAGAAACTTTTCCCTAAAAAGGATATTATCTCTCATATCTGGTCCTTAGCGGTTAATTCCTTAAAAGAAGTAGAAGAAATCATTCTAAATTTCTATCCTCATATCGAAGAATTTACCTCTCAGATAAAGAGATTACTAGACTTCTATAACCGGAAAAAGAAAGAAGCAAACATTATGGACTTCGATGATCTGCTTCTTGGCTGGCTAAGCCTTTTAAAGATAGAAGAAATAAAAAATAAATACTCCAGAATTTTCCAATATATCCTTGTAGACGAATATCAGGATACTAATCGTATTCAATTTGAAATTCTAAAAAAAATCTCTGGTTACCACAGAAATATACTGGTAGTAGGAGATGATGCGCAATCAATATACTCCTTTAGAGGAGCGGAAATAAATAATCTTTTGGATTTTCCCACTACTTTTAAAGGAACCAAAATATTCAAGTTAGAAATAAACTATCGCTCTCCCTCTCCCATCCTTAACTTAGCTAACAACATTATAAAACATAATATAAATCAATTTCCCAAGCAATTAAGAGCAATTAAAAGTAAGGGTAAGATTCCTGTAGTAGTAAAAACCGAAGATGTATACATGCAAGCACGTTTTGTTTCGCAAAGAATTTTAGAAATAGTAGAAGAGGGAATCCCTTTAAAGGAAATAGCAATTCTTTTTAGATCTCGATATCAAGCATTGGAATTAGAAGTAGAGTTAATGAAGAGAAATATTCCCTATCTAGTAAGAGGTGGGTTAAGATTTTTTGAACAAGCTCATATAAAAGATATTCTCTCTTACTTAAAGTTTGTAACTAATCCTAAGGATGAACTCTCTTTTAAAAGGGCAATATCTTTGCATAAAGGAATTGGGAGAGGATTTGCTAATAAAATATGGAGAAATCTCACTACTAAAGGAATGGATATGGAAGAAATTTATAGAAAACTTCCTGCTAGACAAAAAGAAGGATTCAAAGAATTTATGGATTTAATCAGAAAAATAAAAAAAATCTCTGGTTGCGAAAAAGCTATAAGGGAAATCATATCAAGTTATAGAGACTACTGTTACCTTTCTTTTGATAACCCCGAAGATAGAATTTTAGATTTAGAAGAATTAGCTAAGATGGCAAAAAACTATCCTACTATAAAAAGATTCCTATATGAGGTGAGCTCCTATGAAGAGTTTAAAGGAGAAACTCTCCTTTCTGGTTACAGTAAAGAAGATTTATTAGTCCTCTCTACTATCCACCAAGCTAAGGGATTAGAATGGGAGGTAGTATTTATAATTGGATTTTGTGACTATGAATTTCCTCATCCTAAAGCTTTAAATGACCCTAAAGCTTTAGAAGAAGAAAGAAGACTTTTCTATGTAGCTACTACTCGGAGTAAAGAACAACTTTATATTGTTTATCCTCAACATCGCTATACTCTAAAAAATGGCTTAATAATATCTAGAGCTTCTATGTTTCTTTATGAACTTGACCGAAGTTGTTTTGAGGAGTGGACGGCAGAAAACTATCAGAATTTATAGTATTTTCCCAAAAATCGAAGGGAGAAATATTACTTAAATCCTCTAAGGAAAGTTTTGCTTCTAACTGAAGAATTTTAAGCTCTCTATCTAGATTGAAGTTTCTCCACCAAGGAAAAATAACCAAAGCTAATATAACAGCTACGGTGACAATTAAAAGTTGGGGAGCTAACCTCCATCTCAAATGGATGGTTAAATAATCCCACCTATATTTTACTTTTTCTAAAAAGGTAGGCTCAAATACCTTCTCCTTAACTTTTTCTATTAGTTCCTCTATTTCCTCTTCTTTTATCGGTGGTAGTTTAATAGTTAGGTTAGAAAGGAGAGTTTTAAGTTTCTGGTACTCTCTTAGACACTTCTTGCATACCCTAAGGTGTTGCGTTAATTTAGAACTAACACCGGCATCGGAATCCCCATAGTAAAGGAATACTAAATCTTTCAACGATAAATGTCTCATCTTTCCTCCAAATTTTTTTTAATTATTGCTATCGCTCGGGTTAGGTGAGTTTTTACACTACTTTCCGAGCAACCCAAAATTTTACCAATCTCTGCAATCTTAAGTCCCTGATAATGTCTTAAGATAAACACAGCTTTAGCCTTAGAAGGAAGATTACTTAAAGCTTCTTTAACCATCCTTAACCTCTCTTTATCTTCTAATTTCTCACAGAAAGAATTTTCATCTTTTATAATTTCTTCTTTCATCGCCATAATCTTTTTCTTTTTCCTTAAAAAATCTATACAGGTATTTACAGTAATTCTGTATACCCAAGTGGTAAACTTTGCTTTCTTTTTAAAAAACTTAAGGTATTTAAATATTTTAAAAGATACTTCCTGAAAGATATCCTTAGCATCTTCTAAGTTGTGAGTATAACAGTAAGCTAAGTTTATTACATCTGAAGATATTACTTTTAAGATTTCTGCAAAACAAGATTTATCTCCTTCTAAAAACTTCTCTATTAAATTGGAAGTTACTTTATCTTTAAAGAGTATCATTTTGGGTATTTTATCTCTGGGTTCAAAGAGCGTCAATTCCTTAGTAAGAAAAAGAGTTAAATTATAACTAAATTATTTTCCAAAGTAATGAGGGGCTCTCCCTCTTTTAGGATTACGAGAGTTAAACCAACCTTTGTGTCTACCTCTCTCCCAGCCCTGGTGGATTCTTTTTTCCCTTAACTTTTCTAACCTATTTTTTATCTTCCTATATCTTTGGGGGTCTTCCTCTTTAAGTTCTTGTAATCTCCTCTTAAAAGCTTCTTTTCTTTTCGCCATTATCTCTTTGCATCTCTCAGGATTTTCCTTACATAATTTTCTTAACCTTTTTCTTCTTAGAAGTGCCCTTCTTTCCATCAATTCTCTAAATTTTTCAGGATTAGTCTCTTTTAACCTTTGAAGTCTCTCTCTAATTTTCTTCCTTGCTTTTCTAACTATTCTTTTAAATCTTTCCGGATCCTCCTTCTGTAATCTCTTTAAGTACTCTTTCCGCTGTTTTAACTTCTCTTTTATAACCTTACGGAACTTATTAGGGTCTTTTTCCTTAAGAGACAAAAGAGCCTTTTTATCATCTTTAGGCAAACTTTCAAAGATAACATCAGAACTTACTTCCTCTTGCTCAGCACCAAAATAGAGAGAACCTTCCTCAGAGAATGATTTAAAATCTACTTCTTGAGGGTAAAGGGGATTCTCTTGAGATTGAGCTAAACTAGCCCATAAAAATATGAGGTTGGCCACTATCGCCAAACTTAAGATTTTTACTTTACTCATATCTACCTCCTTCTTCCACTAATTTAGACGAAAGAATAAAAGAAAAAGTTTAATTGAAAGAAAAAGAGTAGTTTCTACAATCTGTCTTCCTTCCTCTGCCTATTGTCTTTCACTAATTACTAAATTCACAGACTTATCTATCTCACTTATTATCTTACTTACCAATTGAGAAATCCTATAAGCAGCATGAGCGGACCCATCAGGGAGTTTTCTTACCTCTTCAGCTACTACTGCAAAACCACGACCAGCTTCCCCTGCTCTAGCCGTCTCAATGGCAGCATTTAAAGATAATAGATTAGTTTGATCAACAAAGGAAGTAATAGTAGTTACAATATCTCCTATCTCTTTAGAACTATCTTTTAACTCCTGAATCCCTTTAGCTGATAAATTTGCTCCCTCTACAATTTTATTTATCTTTTCCATTAACTCCTAGACAGCTCTCTTACCTTGCTCAGCATGTTCGGCTGAATTAATGCCACTCTGAGTAGCAATCTCAGCACTACTTGTCACCCTCTCCTCAAATAAATTATTTAAAATCTCATTAGCAATAACCTTCTCCTTCTCTATATCGCTTTGCATCTTCGCACTTATAAGACGCATCTGTTCCTTCATTACTTTCACAATACGTTGAATCTCCTGGGTGACGACAACTAAAATATTTTGTGAACTTTTCTCTGTTACCGCAATTAACATTTTTATATTGCAATAACAATTTAAAATAAATTCTTGACTTTTTAAACCAAAGGTATTATAAGTTTAATGTAAGGTTTGTGAAAAACTCAATATTGGTGTAATGTAGGTAAGAAGGAGTGGATTATGCCTGATGCTAGAATGCAGAAACAAGAAGAAGAGATACAGTTGGTAGTATTTAGATTAGGAGAGGAAGAATTGGGGGTTAATATCCATCAGGTAAGAGAAATTGTGAGGTTGGTGCCGATTACCCCTATACCCCGAGCTCCTGAGTTCATTGAGGGAGTAGTAAACTTAAGAGGTCAAGTCCTCGCAGTAATGGATTTAGCAAAAAGATTAGATATTCCTTCTAAGCCTCGCTCTGAAAAAACAAGGATTGTAGTAGTAGAGTTAGAGGACAATGCTGTGGGAATGATTGTAGACGAAGTAAGTGAGGTCTTACGTATTCCTACCAGCAAGGTAGAAAAAACTCCTCAACTTATAGAATCAGAAATTAGTCAAAGGTATATCACAGGAGTAGGTAAGCTTAAGGATCGGCTACTAATTCTTATTGACCTAGTCGCTATACTCTCTGTAGAAGAATTAGAACATGTAAGGAAAATTGAACAGCAGGTTCCCTCGGAAGAGAAAAAGGAAACTTCTCAGAAAGAAGAAACTAAGAAAGAGTAAATTACTTAGAGAATATTAGATTTAAACTCTCCTGACGGGTTTTCTGATTTTTACGAAAAATTCCTCTTACTACACTAGTTACCACTTTAACACCAGGTTTTTTAACTCCCCGCATAGAGATACATAGATGTTCTGCTTCAATTACCACCATCACTCCCTTTGGTTTTAACTTCTTCATAATCACATCAGCAATCTGAGTAGTTAATCTCTCTTGAACCTGAAGTCTAGAGGATAAAGTCTCCACTACCCTTACTATCTTACTTAATCCTGTAATCCGCCTGTCGGGAATATAGGCAATATGAACCTTTCCTATAAAGGGGAGGAGATGATGCTCACAGAGAGAATATAAAGGTATATCTTTTAAAAGAATTATTTCATCATGTTTCTGCTCCAAAATTGCATCCAACTCTTTCTCGGGCGACTTCTTTTCTCCTTTTAGTATCTCCTCATACATCTGAGCTACTCTACGGGGAGTAGTAAGTAAGTCTTTCTTATTGAGGTTAGCTCCTACTGCCTCTATAATCATCTTAACTGCCCTCTCAATCTTTTTTCTATCCATACTCCGCTCCTTTCTTGGTTACTTACCAATACAGAAACGAGAAAATATCTCTCTTAAAACCTCTTCCTCTACTACTTTACCGGTGAGTTTAGCCAGATTATCTAAGGCCTCTTTTAGCAGAAGCCCTACAAAATCTAGAGAGTAACCCTGCTCACAATAATTTATACTTTGAGATAGGTTAAAAAAAGCTTGGGAAAGCAACTCTTTCTGCTTCTGAGCCAAAAACACTAAATCAGAGCTGCTGAAAGTTGCTCTTCCTAATATATTTTTAAAAATTATCTTCTCTAAATCAGAGAATCCTTCTCCTTTTAAAGCACTCAATTTAATATTAGGTTTGTTAAATTTTTTAACCTCATTTAAATCTAAACCTTTTTTTAAATCTATTTTATTGATTACAAGGATAACGTTTTTATCCTTTATTTTATCTAGGAGGAGATAGTCTTCTCTGCTTAAGGGTTGAGAGTAATCTAAGAGAAGTAAAACTAAATCTGCTTCTGCGATTTTCTTTAAACTCTTCTCTAACGCTACTTTATCTATTAAGTCCTTAGGTTCCAGTATTCCTGCAGTATCAGCTATCTTTAAGGGGAGGCCTTTTATATTTATACTCTCCTCAATTACATCTCTAGTAGTTCCAGGAAGTTCTGTTACGATAACCCTTTCCTCTTGAAGAAGACGATTAAAAAGGGTGGATTTACCTACATTTGCTCTTCCACATATTACACACTTTACCCCCTCTTTTATGAGCTGACCTTCTTGGGAAGCTTTAACTAATTCTTCTAACTCTTTTTTTAACTTCCTAATGCTTCTCTTTATCTCATCAAAAGGAATCTCTATTTCTTCTTCAGGAAACTGAATAGAGGCTTCTATCTGGGAAAAGATATTTTTTAACTTCTCCCCAATTTCTTCTATCTTCTTAGAAACTTTCCCACTTAAATGAGTGGTAGCAGTTAAAAGTCCCTGTTCTGTTTTCGCCTCTACAATATCTAAAATACTTTGAGCCTGAACTAAATCTATCCTCCCATTTATAAATGCCCGATAGCTAAACTCTCCAGGGTTAGCTAGCCTTGCTCCCTTCTTCAACACTAATTCTAAGATTCTATTCAAAACAAGGATGCCTCCATGAGAGGAAATTTCTACCACATCCTCTCTAGTATAGGAATAAGGAGCTCTCATTACACTTACCAGTACCTCATCTAAAACTTTTTCTCTCTTACTTTCTCCTGAACGAAGCCTCTTCTCTATAACCCATCCATAGTGAAGAGTATAGGTAGCTACTTTCTTTATATCTTTTTTCCCCTTGGGGATAAATATCTTAGAGACAATCTCTAAAGCTTTCTTTCCTGATATCTTAATTACTCCTAAAGCACTCTTAGCAGGGTAAGTGGCAACAGCAGCGATGGTATCGTTAAGATTGTATTCTTTAAGAAGAGAGATACTCATAATAGCAACTTTTTTACCTCCGCTACTAGAAATAAGGAACCACTAACTAAAATTAAGGAATCTCTATTATACAATCTTAAAGCTACTTTTAAAGCCTCCCTTGGCTCACCAGTTACAATAGGTTCTTTTAACCCTGCTACTCTTGCGATCTTGTCAGGATGAAGGCTACGAGGATTAGAAAATGAAGTAAGAATTATCTTTTTAAACTTTATCTTGTTTAACATCTTTTTTACATCTTTGTCTTTAGAGACAGCAAAAATTAAAATAATCTTTCTGGTAGGAAAATATTTTTCTAAAGTGGAAGC